>JBOHII010000345.1:0-13433 GCA_050725955.1 Pseudolabrys sp.
TAGGGCACTAGGGCCGTCGCCAAAAATGGCCCAGACAGCAGTGCGACCAGCGGCAGCAGCACGGCCGCAGCAAGCCGTTCGGCGATAGTCAACTGCCGCATGCGCTTTCCCCGCGCACCGCATCCGAATTCGACCAGCGATCGGAATGGACGCGGCCGCTACCCCCGGAAGGGCAGGACGCTACATTTATACCAGGGCGCTGGTTAACCGAGCGTTTAGGGTTCGTTAACCACCGGTTTCTGCGGCTCATTCCGGGGTCATGGGCCCGTCTTATGGAGCCGCAGGCAATTGGTACGTGCCAACCGGCCGCGGTCCCCTCCCCAGTTCGCTCCCCAATTCGTCATTGACGCCTCACGCCGGCATCGGATTATGGTGTTAGGCTCCGCTTCGCGGCGGGGCCGTGGGGAAATAAAACAAGAATTAAGACGCCGACCGGCACTTGCGGACCGGCTGGGCAGGGGGGGATGCCAGTGAGCGGCCTCGACGCATTGCTAAGGACGTTGCTTCCGGCCACGCGCGTCATCGACGCGATTAATACCAGGATCGGCAAATACCTGGCTTGGCTGATCCTGGCTGCCGTGGCCGTTTCGGCAGTCAACGCCATTGTGCGCAAGGTCTTCGACACATCTTCTAACTCCTTCCTCGAGCTGCAATGGCTTCTTTTCAGCATCGTTTTTCTCCTTTGCTCGCCGTGGACCTTGCTCAATAACGAGCACATTCGCATTGACATCGTGAACAACCTTCTACCGAAGCGCGTGCGTAATATTATCGATGCGGTCGGTCACGCATTTTTCCTGCTGCCGCTGACCGTAGTCATGATCATTACCGGCGTGCCGTTTTTCCTCAGCTCCGTCGAAATTAACGAACAATCGAGCAACGCCGGTGGTCTGCCGCAATGGCCGGCCAAATCGCTAATCATGATCGCCTTCACGACGCTGTTTTTCCAAGCCATATCAGAACTCATAAAACGCATCGCCATCATGCGCGGACTGATCCCGGACCCGCATGAAAGCCAAAAGAGCTCGCTTGAAACCGAGGCCGAGGAAGTGATCGAGGCGATGGAAAAGCACTAGTAATTAGCTGGGCAGCTGGGGAATCGCATGGAAGCATTCATCGTCGCAAACCTGGCTCCAATCATGTTTGGAGCATTGGTGCTGTTCCTGCTGCTTGGTTATCCTGCGGCATTTTCGCTCGGTGCCGTCGGGCTGCTCTTTGCCTTGATCGGTATCAAGCTTGGCCTGTTTGTACCCGACTTCTTGCAAGCCCTGCCCGACCGCATCTACGGCGTGATGGCCAACGAGACGCTGTTGGCGATCCCATTCTTTACCTTCATGGGATTGGTGCTCGAACGCTCCGGCATGGCGGAAGACCTGCTCGACACGGTCGGGCAACTCTTCGGCACGGTTCGCGGCGGCATCGCCTACGCGGTCGTGTTCGTCGGCGCACTGCTCGCCGCCACCACCGGCGTGGTGGCCGCCTCGGTGATCTCGATGGGACTGATCTCGCTTCCGATCATGTTGCGATACGGATATGACCGCCGCGTCGCTACCGGCGTGATCGCGGCATCCGGGACGCTGGCGCAAATCATCCCGCCGTCGCTGGTGCTGATCGTTATGGCCGACCAACTCGGCCGGTCGGTTGGCGACATGTATGAGGGAGCTTTCATACCCGGCCTGGTGCTTGCCTGCCTGTATGCCGGCTACGTTTTCCTGGTTACGCTGGTGGTTCCGAAGGCGACACCCGGGCTACCGCCCGAGGCCATCGGCTTCCGGGAGCCCGACGGCAGCCGTGGCCTGACCTCACTCGGAGTGCTGACGCTCGCCAGCGCGGTATTCGCCTGGTTCGCCATGCGCGGTTCAACGTCGCACGGCGCCGACTATGTGGTGCTCTGCCTGTTCTTCGGCATCCTTTTCGCTTTCTTCGTGGCAGTGGTGAATTGGATCCTTAACCGGATGACCGGCAAACGCTTCCTGTCGCACATGGCGCAGGAGACCACCTTTGTCATGGTGCCGCCGCTGTTCCTGATCTTCCTGGTGCTCGGCACCATCTTCATCGGCGTCGCCACCCCGACCGAAGGCGGCGCCATGGGCGCGAGCGGGGCCTTGATACTCGGGACCGTCAAGCGGCGGCTGACCTGGGAACTGGTGCGGCAAGCCGTTGAAGCCACCGCTAAATTATCCGCCTTCGTGCTCTTCATCCTCATCGGCGCGCGCGTGTTTTCGCTCACTTTCTACGGCGTGAGCGGACACATATGGGTTGAAAACCTACTGACGTCGCTGCCGGGTGGGCAGGTCGGCTTCCTGGTGTTCGTCAATCTTTTCGTTTTCGTGCTGGCGTTCTTCCTCGATTTCTTTGAGCTCGCCTTCATCGTCATTCCGCTGCTCGGCCCCGCCGCCGAGCATCTCGGCATCGACCTGATCTGGTTCGGCGTTATTCTCGGCGTCAACATGCAGACCTCGTTCATGCATCCGCCATTCGGCTTCGCGCTGTTCTATCTGCGCTCGGTGGCCCCGCGTGAAGCGTACAACGATCGGATCACCGGCAAACGCATGGAGCCGGTCACGACCGGCCAGATCTACTGGGGCGCCGTTCCGTTCGTCTTCATCCAGGTGGTCATGGTGCTGCTCGTGATTTTCTTTCCAGCCATGGTCATGCACTACAAGGGCCTCGGAACGGGCATCGATCCCAACAAGGTGAAGATCGAGGTCCCGCAGATCGAAGCGCCGCCGCTCAATTTCGGCACCCCGCCAAAGTGACGGCCGCGCCAAGATTTGCACAAAAAAACAACCCCGGAGCGGCGGCTCCGGGGTTTTGCGTTGACGATCGATGATCGGCTAATTGACGCGGATCATCCCGGGATCGTGTTGAGATGCCGGACCATGTAGGAATCGTAGTTCAGTTCGGCGACTTGGAACCACGAATAGCCCGGCTTCATGAAGGCATTCATCGAATCATACACCTTCTTGAAGCTGGCGTTGGTCTGCGAGATTTCGGCGTGCAGTTCGTGCGCTGCCTTCAAGCAGGCGTCCATGATCGCAGGTGAAAACGCGTGCAGCTGCGTGCCGCCTGCGATCAGCCGACGCAGCGCCGGCGGATTGAGCTGGTCATACTTTGCCATCATCCAGCTGTTGGCATAGGCGGCCGCATGCTCCACCACCGCCTTGTAGTTCTTTGGCAGAGAATTCCATTTGTCGAGATTGATGAAGCAGGCCAGCATCGTGCCGCCTTCCCACCAGCCGGGATAATAATAGTGCTTGGCGACTTTATAGAAGCCGAGCTTTTCGTCGTCATAGGGGCCGACCCATTCGGCGGCGTCTATCGTGCCCTTCTCGAGCGCCGGATAGATGTCGCCGCCGGCGATCGACGTCGGGACGCCGCCGAGCTTGGCGATGACGCGGCCGGGGAATCCCCCGATGCGGAATTTGAGGCCCTTGAGGTCGCCGATTGATTTGATCTCTTTGCGAAACCAGCCGCCCATCTGGCAGCCGGTGTTGCCGGCGAGCACACCAATAACGTTGTACTTCTTGTAGAATTCATCGAGCGCTTCACGGCCACCACCCTGATAGTACCAACCCTGGTTCAGGCGCTGGTTCGGCCCGAACGCGACCGACGCGCCAAAGGCGAAGGTCGGGTCCTTGCCGAAATAGTAGTAGGGGGCCGTATGGCCCATTTCGACGGTGCCATTGGACGTGGCGTCGAGGGCTTGCAGACCGGGGACGATTTCGCCGCCGGCGAAAGTCTGAATTTGGAATTTGCCGTCGGTGGCCTCGCTGATGGCCTTGGCCATGATGTCGGCGCCGCCAAACAATGTGTCGAGCGACTTGGGCCAACTCGTTGTCATGCGCCATTTAAGCTCGGGCATCGACTGGGCGACGGCCGGGGCTGCAATTGCCGACGCGGCTAAACCGACGCCGGCGGCTTTGATAAATTGACGACGTTTCATTCGTAATCCTCCCTCTGGTTTTTCATTGCAGGCGCTTCGCAACCTGCGGTTACCCCGTTACTGCGCTCCAGGGGCATGGCGCCAAACATGGCGGAGCCCGCCCGCTAATTCCAGTCTGCACTGGTTCGACAAAAGTTGTAAGTGGGGCCCATACTGAAATGTTGCGCCTAGTAGCCCTGGCATCAATCGGGTGACGGTCCAGGCAAGCCACCGGGCGGATAATTTTGGTTATTGGACACTGTAGCGTGCCTACGCCAGCCTGCCGGCCGCCTGTTCGATGCGCGAAACCACAGCAAGGAGATTGGCTTCATCGATCGGCGGCCGCCTGGGCGCGTCGACACTGGCGAAAGCCTGCTTGAGCCGAGCCAGCCCGTCGCGCAGGTCGCGCAGCGCTTCGGCGTTCTTGGCCCCGAGATCGCCCCCTACGCTGTCGATCATCCGACCAGCCTGCAAGATGAAGCCGCGCGCGGTCCGGTAGCCGACCGCGTGCCGGATACGGCCGTTGGATATGGCGTCTTCGTATTCTTCGGCCGCGGTCTTCACCACTTCGACCGCCACCGTCAGTTCGAAGTGCGGCCAATCCGGCTGCCGCGACTTGAGGTTGGCATCGGCGGCGGCGAGTGCGCGCTCTACCCGTGCAAGCGCCGCCGGATAGCGCCTGGCGCTGCGCGCTCGCACCGTGCGCGCCAAAGTCCTGAGCGCGTCGTCGAACTGAGGCGTCTTGTAATTATGCAGGTCATCGCGAATAACACCGTAGATTTCCTCGAGCGGAAACATGAAATGCGGATGCGCGTCTTCCCAGTCGCGTTCCTTGACCAAGGCTTCGCCGGTCAGCAGGTGGCCGCGAATAAGCGCGATGAAGCGGCCGAAGGCGACATCCGCCGGCAACTCGGCGGGGATTTTGCGCAACGTTGGCGCTTGCGATTCCGCCGGCGCCAGCACTGCGGCCTGCGCTTGCGCGCAATCCCAGCCGAATGTCATCAAACCGGTTATCGCGAGCGCCGCAAGAACGAGCCGGGTCCGCATGATGCCGCAAACTAGGCTTCGATCACGATCTTCGGCGCAACGCGCCCAGCGGCGGCGCCGCCTTTGATCTGCTCAAGCACTTTGGCGGCGATCTCGCGATAGATTTTGGCATGCGGCCCGTCCGGCTCGGTGGCGACCACAGGCATGCCGGAGTCTGATTTCTCGCGGATGGTCATGTGCAGCGGCACCTCGCCGAGGAACGGCACACCCTGCCGCTCGGCTTCCTTGCGCGCGCCGCCGCTGCTGAAAATATCCGAGCGGGTGCCGCAACTCGGGCACAGGAAGTAGCTCATGTTCTCGACGATGCCGAGCACCGGCACGTTGACGCGCTTGAACATGGCAACGCCGCGCCGCGCGTCGATCAGCGCGAGGTCCTGCGGAGTCGAGACGATGACCGCGCCTTTGAGCGGCACCTGCTGCGCCATGGTGAGCTGGGCGTCGCCGGTGCCGGGCGGCATATCGACCACCATGATGTCGAGCTTGCCCCATTCCACCTCGCGCAGCATCTGGGTAATCGCCGACATAACCATCGGCCCGCGCCAGATCATCGGCGTTTCCTCGTCGATCAGAAAGCCGATCGACATCACGGAGAGACCGTAACGGTCGATCGGTTTGAGCCTGGTGCCGCCGATGGTCTGCGGCTTCTCCTTGATCGCGAGCAGCTTGGGCAGCGAAGGACCGTAAATATCGGCGTCTAGCATGCCGACTTTCAAACCGAGGTCGCGCAAGCCGAGCGCGAGGTTGACAGCAGTCGTCGATTTGCCGACGCCGCCTTTGCCGGAGGCGACCGCGATCACCGCATCGACTCCGGGAATGCCGGGCTGCACCTTGTCGGCGGGATGCGCGGCGCGCTGCGGCTGCTGGGCGACGTGGGCCGGGTTCGGGCCGCGCGCGGCGGCGCCGGCCGCACGTTCGGCGGTCAAGGCGACCAGGGCGGATTGCACGCCTGGAACCGCGCGCACCGCCTCTTCGGCGCGCTTGCGCACCGACTCCCAGGCCTTTACCGCGGCGGCATCGACGCTGATGGAGAAGAACACTTTGCCATCGCTGACGACGACGTCGGACAACACCTTCGCTTCAGTAAGCGCCGCGCCGCCGGGCGTCGGCACTTTCGCCAGGACGCTCAAAATCTGTTCCTTGCCCACCGCCATGAAGGTCATTCCTTGTCGACCGGCCGCCCGCTCGCGCCGACACCATAAGCGCAAGAGTCTGCCGGTCAATGCGGGGGTCCGCTCAAGAAAGGTTGACGCGGCCGCCCCTGAAATGACCTATTGAGCGGCGGGTATCGGCGATGGCCGGCCAATAACGATTGAATTTCGCGAGGGAGGACGACGATGGCGAAGGTGGCGTTTCTGGGCTTGGGTGTCATGGGCTACCCCATGGCCGGGCATCTCAAGAACAAGGGCGGACACGAGGTGACGGTCTATAACCGCACCGCCGCCAAGGCCGAGCAGTGGGTCAAGCAATATGGCGGCAAGTCCGCGCCAACCCCGAAGGCTGCCGCCGAAGGCCAGGATTTCGTCATGTGCTGTGTCGGCAACGACAACGACCTGCGCCAAGTCACGCTGGGTGCGAACGGCGCCTTCGCGGGCATGGGCAAGGGCAAGATTTTCGTCGACCACACCACCGCCTCGGCCGAGATCGCGCGCGAACTCCACGCGGCCGGCAAGAAGGCGGGGTTCGATTGCATCGACGCGCCGGTGTCCGGCGGCCAGGCCGGCGCCGAGAACGGCGTGCTCACCGTGATGTGCGGCGGTGACGCCGAGCCGTTTGCGCGCGCCAAGCCCGTGATTGATGCCTATGCGCGCGCCTGCAACCTCATCGGCGATCCGGGCTCCGGCCAGCTGACCAAGATGGTCAACCAGATCTGCATCGCCGGCATGGTCCAGGGCCTGTCGGAAGCCCTGCACTTCGGCAAGAAGGCCGGCCTCGACATTGAGAAGGTGATCGCCACCATCTCCAAGGGCGCCGCACAGTCCTGGCAGATGGAAAATCGCTACAAGACCATGACGGCGGACAAGTTCGACTTCGGCTTTGCGGTCGAGTGGATGCGCAAGGACTTGAACATCTGCCTCGGCGAAGCGCGCCGCAACGGCGCACGTCTGCCGGTCACCGCGCTGGTCGATCAGTTCTATGCACAGGTGCAGGCGATGGGCGGCACGCGCTGGGATACGTCGAGCCTAATCGCCCTGCTCGACCGCAAAGCCTAAAATTCGAGCGTCAGCCCGTCGGCGGCAATCAGCACGCCGGCGGCGCGGACTTCGTCGTGCCGCGCCAGCACGCTCGGGTTCATATGCGTCACCATGAGGCGGCGCGCGCCGAGATCGGCGATACGGGCTTTGAGGATTTCCCAACTCATATGGCCGGTGAGCTTGCCGGCATAGGCATAGCATTCGCAGATGAACGGGTCGGCGCCGGCGGCGATCGGCAGCAAGGCATCGGTCCATTCGGTGTCGCCGGAATAGGCGAAAATCTTCTCGCCGTCCGAAAGGCGAAGCGCCGTCGAGGGCGCGCCGGACTGGTGGATCACTTCCGTGGTCGCCAGCGAGTGGCCGAGCACGTCGGATGGAACGCCGATGGCGATTTCCTCCACGTGCCATTCAAACTTCCATTTCGAGTCGGTGGACTTCGGAAAAAATACTTCGAGCGCCGCATCAATCCGCGCGCGCGTGTCGGGCGGCCCGACAATTAGCAGTGGCTTTTCGCGGCGCGACAGGAATTGGGCGTCGAGCAGTAGGAACGGCAGCCCGCCGAAATGATCGCCGTGCAGGTGCGACAGGACAATTGCGTCGATACGGTTGGGTTCGATGCCCTGCCCTTTCAGCGCCGGCAGAGCCGAGGCGCCGCAATCGACCAGCAGCGCGGCCTTGGCGGTTTGCAGAAAGAAACAGGTGTTGAGCCTGCCGCCAGAGCCGAAGGCGTCGCCCGAGCCGACGATCGTGAGTTTCATTATGCTTTGGCGCTCGGCCGCGCCGACACTGCGGCATGCCAGCGTTTCACGTTGCTGGCCCCTTCCGGCATGGCAAGCCGCGCCGGCTTCATGAAATCGACCGCGACCAGTGTGGTGATGTCGGCGACCGAAAGGCGATCGCCGGCGATGAATTCGCGTTTGGCCAGTTCCTTGTCCAGGAGCTCAAGAAACCAGATCGCGCGCGGCCGCATGGCCTCGGCATAGGCCGGCACCTGCGGCACCTCCAATTCCTTCATCGCCGGATGCAGATGACGGAACACCGCCGCGACGTTGGCGAAGAAATTGATTTCGCAGCGCCGGTTCCACATTTCCACCAGCGCGATCTCCTTGGCGCCGGCGCCGAACAACGGCGGCTCCGGCTGCACCGCCTCGAAATAGCGGCAAATGGCGATCGACTCGGTGATGACGGTGCCGTCATCGAGCACCAGCGCCGGCATGCGCTGCATAGGATTGAGCGCGGTGTATTCTGGCGTCTTGTGCTGCATGGTCACGATGTCGACCTGCTCCGTCGGCAGCGTGATGCCCTTCTCCGCCAGGAATATGCGAGCACGCCGGGGATTGGGCGCGGTCTTGCTGTCATAGAGCTTCATTGGCCAAACTCTGGGCTGTTTTCTTTCGACGGCAGCCGATCATGCGCCAAAAGCCCTGTCAAACCGGCCGGTAACAAAGTCTTAACCAGCGTCTTTAGTCTGTTCTTAAGCTTGGTCTTAAGGATTTTGCGGGAGGTTGGCTCGGGCTTTTCCGCATACCAGCGCCAATTCATGCCGATTCCAGGCGAACAACCCGATCTATCCGCGCTGCCGCCAGAAACCTCGCCGGTGAAGCGCCGCCTCGCCGCCCAATATGTGCGGGAGGCGCGCGACCGGCTGACCTCTTCGAGCGGCACCCGCCCCGCCTTCGACTATGAGCTGCTGCGGCAATACGCGCAGAACCGGCTCTCCGCCTCGCTGGTGATCCTGTTGCTGGTGGCCACCATCGGCTTCCTGTCGAGCCTGTGGACCGGCGCGGTCATTGCCGGCGCCTGGACCGCTTCGGTGCTGGTCATTCACGCCGTCATGGTCACCAAGTGCCGGCAGTTCCTCGAATTGCCGATAACCGAGACGTCGGCGCGCGCCTGGCGGATGCGCTTCGTCATCCTCGACCTGTTCTACGGGCTCGCTTGGATGTTCGTGCTGATCCATCCGGTCGGCGTCGACGAAAGCTCGGGCACCTTCATGCTGTTCGTGATGCTGCTGGTGGTGGCGGTCTCGAGCATGCTGGCCTCGAGCCTGCCGATCGCGGCCTTCGCCGCCACCTTCCCGGTCACCGCCGCGATTGCGCTGGATTTCATGCTGCGCGGCACGTTGCGCGACTACGTGCTGGCGATCATGGCGATCACCGCCCAAGCCTATTTCGCCGTGCTCGCCTATCGCCTCTATTCGACCACGTTGGCGACGCTGGAAGCGCGCGCCGAAAAAGACATGCTGATCGGCGAACTGGAGCAGGCGAAATCGGTCTCCGACGAGGCGCGCCGGCGCGCGGAAGCCGCCAACATCTCCAAATCGCGTTTTCTAGCGCAGATGAGCCACGAATTGCGCACGCCGCTCAATGCGATCCTCGGCTTTTCCGAAGTGATGAAAAGCGAAGTGTTCGGCGAGCACGCGGTGCCGGCCTACAAGGAATATTCCGCCGACATTCATAATTCCGGCGTGCACCTGCTCGGGCTGATCAACGAGATTCTCGACCTGTCGCGTATCGAGGCCGGCCGCTACGAGCTTAACGAGGAATCCATCTCGCTCGCCGGCATCGTCGAGGATTGCCATCATTTGTTGAAGCTGCGCGCCACCAACCGCGGCATCATCATCCACGAGATGTTCGAGGCCGACCTGCCGCGGCTTTGGGCGGACGAGCGCGCGGTGCGCCAGATCTGCCTCAACCTGCTGTCGAACGCGATCAAGTTCACCCCACAGGGAGGTGAAATCTGGCTGAAGGTCGGCTGGACCGCCTCGGGTGGCCAATATATGAGCGTCAAGGATACCGGGCCCGGCATCCCCGAGGAGGAAATCCCGATCGTGCTCGCCAGTTTCGGCCAGGGCTCCAATTCGATTAAATCCGCCGAACAGGGCGCCGGTCTCGGCCTGCCGATCGCCAAAAGCCTGGTCGACCTGCATGGCGGTTCGTTCGTGCTCAAATCCAAACTGCGCATCGGCACCGAAGTGGTGGTCACCTTCCCGCCCGAACGGGTGGTGGCGGCGATGGCGCCGATGACCGAACACGCGCCGTCGATCGCGCCGGCGCCGGGCGAACCGATCCTTAGTCCGGAGGAAAAGCGCAGGCTGACCCGGCGGCCGCTATTCCGGGCCGGCACCTGATTCATCCCGTGCGACAAGCTCAACGATTGTGTTCCCGTTCGCCATGCTTATGTTCGCTGCCGAATTGCCCCTGAGTCCGACGATGATCGAAAGCCCTTGCATCAAAATCTGCACGCTCGATGCCCGCTCCAGCCTATGCCTGGGTTGCGGCCGCACCGTCGACGAGATTGCGCGCTGGACCGCCATGGGCGCCACCGAGCGCGCCCGTGTGATGGGCGAACTGCCGCGGCGGCTCGCCCACCCAGCCGAAACCTCCAGCACGAGCGCATGACACCGTGAGCCGCCGTCTCATCTGGTCGCTGGTGATTGGCGTGGCGCTGTCGCTGGCGGCGCTGATCGCCAGCAATGACCAGGACGCCATTACCAACCTCCTGAGCCACGACGTGGGCTCGCTCGCGCTCAAGGCCGTGCTGGCGATTTTTGTGGGCGGCCTCGTGGTGACCCTGTTCCGCGACCGCTTTTCGCAGGCGCTGGAAGCCATGTTGTTCTGGGCCGTGCTCGGCCTGTTGCTGGTGGTCGGCTACAGCTATCGTTACGAATTGCGCGAAGTCGGCGACCGCGTGATCGCGGAATTGATGCCGGGCCGTGTCGCTGGCCATGGCCGCCGCGTGGAAGTCGTGCGCGGTCGCGGCGGCGATTTCGCGGTCGGCGCTCACATCAACGGCGCGCGCGTGCCGATGGTGCTCGACACCGGCGCGAGCTCGGTCGTGCTCACTCAGGCTGCCGCCAAGGCCGCCGGCCTGCCGATCGAGGTGCTCGACTATACCGTCAACGTCGACACTGCCAACGGTCGCACCCGCGCGGCGCCGGTGACGCTTGATCGGCTGGCGGTCGGCGGGCTGGTCGAACGCTCGGTGCCGGCGCTGGTGGCACAGCCAGGCCAGCTCAAGAACAATCTGCTCGGCATGACCTTCCTCAACCGGCTGGAAAGCTGGGAAGTGCGCGGCGATCGGCTGAGCATGCGCGGCAGTCCGTGACGCCCGGCGCGGGATTTCATAAAAGCGTCAGCAAAAACCTAAAGCCGACAAAATAGACGAAGATGCCGAACGCGATTTCGAGCTTTCGCTTCGGCAGCCAATGCGCCAGCCGCACGCCATACCTCGTCGTATAGCTCGCAACCGGCGCCATCAATGCGAAGCCGATGAGCGAGACGAAGCCGATCGACAGCGGCGGCAGCACCGCCGTATGCCGCCAGCCCGCCAAAATGTAGCCGATAGTGCCGGCAATCGTGATGGGCACGCCAATGCCTGCGGAGGTGGCGACCGCACGCTGCATCGGCTGTCCGTAGAGCGTGAGCACCGCGTTCGAAATCGCGCCGCCGCTGACCCCAACCAGCGACGAAAACAGCCCGGTGATAAAGCCGTAGATCGTCAGCGGACCGCGGCCCGGCAAATCCGTCCCCAGGTTCCAACGGTCGCGGATGAAAAGCATCTTGGTGCCGATGAACGCCGTAAACACCACGAAAGCGATCTTGAACACCGGCGCCGGGGCGAAGGCTGCCGTGATCGAGCCGATCACGACTCCGATAATGGCCGGCGCCGTCCAGAGGCGCACCACTTCGGTGAATGCCGCACCTTTTTTCTTGTGCTCGACATAGGAGCGCAACGTCGTTGGGATGATGATTGCGAGCGAAGTGCCGATGCTCAACTGGATGCGTACGTCTTCCGGCACATCGAGCACTCGGAACACCTCGTAGAGCACCGGCACGATAACGGCGCCGCCGCCGATGCCGAACAGGCCGGCGAGAATACCGACCAGAATGCCGGCGCCGACGATCCACAACGAGAGCCAAACGATCTCGCCGATCGGATATCCCAGCAGCATGTTGTTCCGGCTTACGTGTTACGCCGCCGCGATGTTGGCTATTTCAGGCGCTGAGTCCACCACCCGCGCCAGCGCATCAGCCATGACGGAAGCACCGGCCCCCGGTTTGACCGACTCGGTCGCGAGATGCCGGCGGAAGGCGCGCGCGCCCGCAACACCCTGAAAAAGGCCGAGCACGTGGCGGGTAATGGCGGAGAGCCGCACGCCCTTGGACAACTCGCGCTCGATATAGGGGACGAGCGCCAGCGCCGCGGCTTTCGGCGAGGCGAAGCGTGCCGGCTCGCCAAAGAGCTGCGGATCGACTTCCAGCAGCCGCCAAGGCTCTTGATAGGCGGCGCGGCCCATCATCACACCATCCACATTGGCGAGTTGCGTTTGCGCCTGCGCTAGGCTGACGATGCCGCCATTGAGCACGATGGCTAGATCGGGATGCGTGCGTTTGAGCCGGTGCACGACGGCGTAATCGAGCGGCGGCACCTCGCGGTTTTCGCGCGGCGACAAGCCTTGCAGCCAGGCTTTGCGCGCATGCACGATCAAAGCGTCGGCGCCCGCCGCCTTGACCGCCGCGGCGAAGGCAAACAGCGCCTCGTCGGGGTCCTGAGCATCGACGCCGAGGCGGCATTTCACCGTCACCGGAATTTTCACCGCCCGCTTCATGGCAGCGATGCACTCGGCAACCAGCGCCGGCTCGACCATCAGGCAGGCGCCGAAACGCCCTTGCTGCACGCGGTCGGACGGACACCCGACATTGAGATTGATCTCGTCATAGCCGAAGTCTTCGCCAATGCGCGCGCAAGCGGCTAGCGCCGCCGGCTCGCTGCCGCCGAGCTGCAATGCCACCGGATGCTCGCTCGCATCGAACTCGAGCAGCCGCGCCCGGTTGCCGCGCAGCACCGCGCCAGTGGTGAGCATCTCGGTGTAAATCAGCGTCCGGCGCGTGAGCAGGCGATGGAAAAACCGGCAATGCCGGTCGGTCCACTCCATCATGGGGGCAATATTGAAGCGCCGCAAAATAGTCGTCATGCCGAGACTTTCCCGAACCTAATTCTCTTAGCGTCGACAACTTTCGACCGCCAGCCCTGAGACACCAATTCTTTTCCGAACGGTGCCGTCGAGCCGACCGTGGGGAATTGTTTCGGCGGAAGAGGAAATTTCGATATAGGAACAAGGATAATTTTGCAGTAAGGTAGACGACATTAAGAAGAATCTTGCTGCTGGCAACTCTAGGGGGAACGAACCATGCCGAAATTCCTGATCGAACCGCATTTTCGACTGCAGGAATGGGTGGCCGAGGAGAAGGACTATTTCCGTAAGGAAG
>JBOHII010000346.1:0-5804 GCA_050725955.1 Pseudolabrys sp.
GCTCAAGCCCGCCGCCAAGCAGCATCGCGTCGCGCTCGGCGGCGCCACGCTGCGCTGGGAGCAGCATTCCGAATTCACCACCTATACCTGGGAGCTGCCGTCGGAAGGGACCACGCCGTTCCATCCAACCGCCGCATCGCTGGCGACGCCGATGGCAAGCCTGCCGCAACCGGGTCCGCTGCTGGTGGCGCTCGACCTGCATCTGCTCGCCGACAACAATCTCGCGGTCGACCGGCTGTTCGACCGCGCCAGCCTTGCCGTGGCGGAAAACGCCGAAGGCGACGCGCTGTTCGCCACCGATTTTCAGCCCGACCCCGCCGGCTTTGTGCGCATCCTAGTGCTCGACCGCGGTTTGGGCCCCGAGCGGGCCGGGGCGCTGGTGCAGCGCGTGGTCGAACTGGAAACCTATCGCACGCTGGCGCTGCTCGGACTGCCCGAGGCGCAGCGCCTGACGCCGTCAATCAATCGCATCGAAACGCGGCTCACCGAGGTCACCGAGGAGATGCGGGGCACCGACAAGCTGATGGACAATAACCGGCTGCTCGACGAATTGACCGCGCTCGCCGCGGAACTGGAAGCCGGTGCCGCGGCCAGTCAATTCCGTTTTGGCGCCAGCCGCGCCTATAACGAGCTGGTGCAGCTTCGGCTGAGCACGATCGGCGAGCGCAAAGTCGAAGGCCTTTCGACCTGGTCGTCGTTCCTCGCCAGGCGCATGGCGCCGGCGATGCGCACCTGCACCACCACCGAGGAGCGGCAGAGCAATTTGTCGGAAAAGCTGGCGCGCGCCGCCAACCTGCTGCGCACGCGGGTCGACGTCGAACTGGAGCGGCAGAATCGCGACCTGCTCAAGTCGATGAACGAGCGTACCCGGCTGCAACTGCGCCTGCAGACCACCGTCGAGGGCCTTTCGGTCGCGGCGGTGAGCTATTACGTGGTCGGATTGTTCGGCTATCTGGTCAAGGGCGCGCAGGACGAAGGCCTGCCGGTCAATATTTCGCTCGCCACCGCGCTTTTCGTACCCGTCGCCGTGCTGGCGATCTGGTTCGTGGTGCGGCGCATCCGGCGGCGGCATATCGCGGGCGACTGACGAACCAGCGACGCGCCAACAGGGGGCTCGCCATGAGCATCATGTATCACGACGGCAACCGGCAACTGCAGGACCGCTTCGACAGCCGGCGCATGTCCGACCGGTTGGAGGAAAAGCTCACCCGTACGGCGTTTTCCGCCGACGACAAGGCCTTCATCGAAAGCGCGGCCTATTTCTTTATCGCCACGGCTGACGCGCAAGGAAGGCCCGACTGCTCGTTCAAGGGCGGCATGCCCGGCTTCGTGCGCGTGACCGGCGCGTCCGAGCTGGCGTTTCCCGACTACGACGGCAACGGCATGTTCAAGAGCCTCGGCAACATCGTCGTCAACGCTAATGTGGGCCTGCTGTTCATCGCCCTGCACGAAAAGCCCAAGCGCCTGCGCGTCAACGGCAGCGCCACGGTGAGCGACGCCGATCCGCTATTAGGCGAGACCGTCGGCGCGCAACTGATCGTGCGGGTGCAAGCGCGCGCGATTTTCCCCAATTGCCCGCGCTACATCCCCAACATGCAGATGACCGGGCCGTCGATTTACACCCCGCAGCCGAAATGCGAGACGCCGGAGCCCTCCTGGAAAACCTTCGACAGCTTCAAGGACGTCGTGCATCCGCGCGCGCCCACTTTCAAAGGATAACCCATGCGCAGCGAGCGTTTCGATTTTCCCAACGCCAGGGGCGAGAAACTGGCGGCGGTCATCGATCTGCCGCTCGGCAAACCTACGGCTTACGCGCTGTTCGCGCATTGCTTCACCTGTGGCAAGGATAACCTCGCCGCCAAGCGTATCGCCGAGCGGCTGACAATCCATGGCATCGCCGTGCTGCGTTTCGACTTCACGGGCTTGGGCTCGAGCGAAGGCGAATTCGCCAATACGCATTTTTCCTCCAATGTCGACGACCTGGTGGCCGCGGCCGATCATTTGCGCAAGATGTATGGCGCGCCGGCGATCCTGATCGGCCACAGTCTCGGCGGCTGCGCGGTGCTGGCGGCCTCGCACAAAATTCCCGACGCGCGTGCCGTGGTCACCATTGCCGCGCCTTACGATCCGAGCCACGTGGTCGGCCTGTTCAAGGACCAGATCGACAAGATCAACGAGCAGGGCGAGTTGGAAGTGGCGCTCGCCGGGCGCCCATTTCGCATTAAGCGCGAGTTTCTTGCCGACGTGGCCGAAAAAAAGCTCAACGAATGCCTGGCCACGCTGCACAAGGCACTGCTGGTGTTCCACTCACCGACCGACGACACCGTCGGCATCGACAACGCCTCGCACATCTTCGGTGCCGCCAAGCATCCGAAGAGTTTCGTCTCGCTCGCCGGCGCCGACCATCTGTTGAGCAAGGCGAGCGACGCCGCCTATGTGGCGAACGTGATCGCGGCCTGGGCCGAGCGCTATCTCGACAAGCCTGAAATCATGACCGAAGCCGAGGTCGAGCAAGGTCTGGTGCTGGTGCGCGAGACGCATGGCGGAAAATTCCAGCAGGAAATATTGACCGGCCCGCATCGCCTGCTCGCCGACGAGCCGGAGAAACTCGGCGGGCTCGACTCGGGGCCGGGGCCGTACGATTTTCTGCTTGCCGGGCTTGGCGCCTGCACCTCGATGACCATCCGCCTTTATGCCGACTTCAAGAAGATTCCGCT
Organism: Pseudolabrys sp.; assembly: GCA_050725955.1. Lineage (GTDB taxonomy): Bacteria > Pseudomonadota > Alphaproteobacteria > Rhizobiales > Xanthobacteraceae > Pseudolabrys. Next base: position 2,718 of record JBOHII010000346.1, read on the forward strand.
CGCGAACGTCTCGGTGCGGCTCAACCACGAGAAAAAGATTCACACCAAGGACTGCGAGGAATGCGACGAGAAGGTAACCAAGGTCGATCACATCGAGCGCGCCATCACGCTCGAAGGCGTGCTCGATGCCGAGCAGCGCAAGAAGCTGATGGAGATCGCCGACAAATGCCCGGTGCACCAGACGCTGGAATCGAAGATCGACATCCACACCGTCGAGCGGCCGGCGTGACTTTTCTTGGCGGACGAATAGGTGTAATTACCGCGCCGCCATGCAGACCGCCGCTCATGCTTTGACGCAGCAGTTCCTCGCCTGGGTGGAGGAGGCTCCGCGCAGCTATGCCGACGCGGAAGCCTGGCGCCGCAGTTGTCCGCACCTTTCCATCTGGGAAGACGCGATTTCCGACGGCCTGGTGCGTTTCAAGGACGGCAGCAGCATGCAGGGCTCCCGACTCGTGCTCACCCCGCGCGGGCGCGCACTGCTGCGCCAGGATTGAATCGCCAGGGCCTGCGCTCCGGCTGCTGCCACCCCCTATCCCTTGCGGCTTGACGGACCCAGGGTCCTTCGGCACATTAGAACAAATAGGGAACAATGATGCGACACAGCCTGCCCGAGAGGGCCGGATTTCTTCGTGTTTCCAGAGGTTTAACGCCATGCTCAAGCAGTTACGCCAGCGTCTGCAGGCCCTGCAAAAGACCGCCGGGATCGAGAGCGATCATGGCGTCCTGCCCCTCGGCATCGCGCCCATCGACGCAGCGCTCGGCGGCGGTCTGGCGCGCGGTGCGCTGCATGAGATCGCAGCGGCGAGCGAGGCCCATCTCGCCGCGGCGACGGGGTTTGCGTTGCGGCTGGCCGCGCACGGACAAGCCCGCCTCCTCTGGCTCGCCGAGGACATGGCGTTCAGCGAAAGCGGCGCACCCTACGGCCCCGGCCTCGACGCCTTCGGCCTTCGCCCCGAGCGCCTGCTGACGGTCGCGGCCGCGCAACGCTGCGACCTGTTATGGGCGATGGAGGAAGCGCTGCGCTGCCGCGCGGTTCACGCGGCGATCGGCGAACTGCGCCACGGCGAGATCGGCATGGTGGCCCTGCGGCGGCTTTCGCTCGCCGCAGGAGAGAGCGGCGCGCTCGCTTTGCTGCTGCGCAGCGCTCCGGCCGACGACGCCTCCACCGCGGCGACGCGCTGGATCGTCAGGGCAGCGCCCAATGCCCGCTTCGCCGTCGATCTGGTGCGCAACCGCCGCGGCCTGCTCGGCTCGTGGATTCTCAAATGGAGTGACAGCGATGAGCCCTTCGCCCTCGCAACGCATGCTCAGCCTGTGGCTGCGCCGGCTCTCGACCGACCGCATCGCAAGGTCGCGTGACTTTTCTCCCGTCATTCCGGGGCGCGAGCCGGAAGCGCGTTTACGCGCGTCTTCGACGCGCTATGGCGAGCGAACCCGGAATCCAGAAGCAAACTCGGAGAGCTCATCTGGATTCCGGGTCCGGCGCTTCGCGCCGTCCCGGAATGACGAAGAAAGCGCGGCGACAGGTGGACTCGTCGTCTACGGCAAGCGCGGCAATGCCGAGTTGATCGTCGCCGTCGACGAGGCGGCTGAGCGGCTCGGCCTGCACGCTGGAACGGCGCTGGCGCAGGCGCGCGCCATGCATCCGGCGTTGCAGGCGATCGAAGAAGACGCCGGGGCCGACGCCAATCTGCTCGACAACATCGCCGACTGGTGCCTGCGCTACACGCCGTTGGTGGCGCTCGCCGCGCCTGACGGCCTGCTGCTCGACATCGGTGGCTGCGCGCATCTCTATGGCGGCGAACAAGCGCTGGTCGCCGATCTGGGCGAGCGCATCGCACGTGCGGGCTTTGCCTTTTCCATCGCCATCGCCGGCAACATCGGCGCCGCTCACGCCGCCGCGCATTATGGCGAGCCGGCAAGTTACGCCAGCGGCGAGGAGCGCAGCCTGCTGGCGCCGCTGCCGCTCGCCGCGTTGCGGCTTGCCCCGGGAACCGTGTCGGCGCTGGCGCGCGTCGGCCTCAAGCGCATCGACGACATTATTGACTTGCCGCGCAGTCCTCTCACCGCCCGCTTCGGCGCGGATGTGCTGCGCCAGCTCGATCGCGCGATGGGCTATGAGCACGAGCCGCTCAGTCCACGCCTGCCGGTCGCGCCTTACGTCGCCGAGCAGCGCTTTGCCGAACCGATCGCGCGCGAAGCCGACGTGCTGGCGATCCTTACGCGGCTGGCGGCACGGCTGCAATTTGCGCTGGAGCGGCGCGGCGACGGGGCGCGGCGCATCGAACTCACACTGTTCCGCACCGACGGCGCGCTGCGCCGCCTCGCCGTCGGCTGCTCGCGCCCCCTGCGCGACCCCGAACAAATCCGCGCGCTGTTCGTCGAACGGCTGACAGCGCTCGCCGACGCCTTCGATCCCGGCTTCGGCTTCGACATGGTGCGGCTGTCGGTGCTGGTCGCGGAAGCCGCGCCGCCCGAACAAATCGGGCTTGGCGGCGGCGAGGACACGGCCGAAGCCGATCGCCTGGTTGACCGCCTGAGCGCGCGGCTCGGCGCGCGCCGCGTGCGCCGGCTGATCGCGCGCGACAGCCATCATCCCGAAATCGCCGCGGCCGCCGTGCCGGCGCAGGCGGCGCCCGCCGATAACGGCTGGCCGGCATTCCGCCGCCACCGCGCCGACGCGGAGTTGGCGCCGCGCCCCTTGCGCCTGCTGACGCGGCCGGAGCCGATCGAGGCGCTGGCCGAAGTGCCGGACGGCCCGCCGTTGCGTTTTCGATGGCGGCGCGCACTGCACGAGGTGATCGCCGCGCAAGGTCCCGAACGCATCGAGGGCGCCTGGTGGAGCGAGCACGACGGCGATCCTTCGGGAAACCTTGCGCGCGACTACTTTCGCGTCGAGGACAAATCCGGCCTGCGCTTCTGGCTGTTCCGCGCGGGGCTCTATCGCGACTTGATGCGGGAAGATTTGGCGCACGGCGCCGCCGCACCGACCTGGTTCCTGCACGGGACCTTTGCGTGATTTTTCCTTTCTTACATCCCCCGCTTGCGGGGAGGTCGACTGCCGAAGGCAGTCGGGAGGGGGCTCTT
>JBOHII010000347.1:0-4115 GCA_050725955.1 Pseudolabrys sp.
TTGCCCGAGCGCGGCGAGGCCATTCATCTGGGCGCGATGGGTGAAGGCGCGTTGGGCGGCGGCGACATTTTCGCTTTTGCCTTTCCAGGCGGTCTGCGGCGCGTGCTGCAACGCGCGGCCGTACGAGAAAGTGAGCGGCCAGGGCAGACCGCCAATCTTATTCATGGCGTCGAGATGGGCGGTGGCCGCTTCGTCGCTCTGGCCGCCGGAGAGGAAGGCGATGCCCGGCACCGCCACCGGCACGCATTCCTTCAGCAATTTGATCGTCTTCTCGGCGACTTCCTCGACGCTGGCCCGCTTCGCGCTTTTCTTGCCGGGCACCGCCATGTTGGGCTTGAGCACCATGCCTTCGAGCGCGACCTTGGCGTAGTAAAGTTCCTGGAAGGTTTCCTTGAGTACCCATTCGGTGATGGGCTCGCAGCGATCGATGTCATGGTCGCCGTCCATCAGCACTTCCGGCTCGACGATCGGTACGATTTGTGCAGCCTGGCAAAGAGCGGCGTAGCGGGCGAGCGCATGCGCATTGGCATGGATGCAGTCATAGCTGGGCATGCCGGCGCCGATGTCGATCACCGCCCGCCATTTGGCGAAGCGCGCGCCTTGCTCGTAATATTTCGGCAACCGCTCGTCGAGCTTGTCGAGGCCGACGGTCACGACTTCGCCCGGGCACATCGTCAGCGGCTTTGCGCCTTCGTCGACCTTGATGCCGGGAATCGAGCCCGCCTCCTTGATCAGCTCGACCAGCGGCGTGCCGTCCTTGGCTTTTTGCCAGATGGTCTCGTCGTACAGGATGACGCCGGAAATGTGCTTCATGCCTTCGGCCGAGCGGAACAGCATCTCGCGGTAGTCGCGGCGACTGTCCTCGGACGATTCCACACCGATGGCGTCGAAGCGTTTCTTGATGGTGCCGGAGGATTCGTCGGCCGCGAGAATTCCCCTGCCGGGCGCGACCATGGCCAGCGCCACATTGTGCAATTCTTCGAGTTTCATAATACCCTCCATCGCAATCGCGTCCTCGCGCATCGCCGAGGAATGGCGCTGTTCGCGATCATTTCACCCGCAACACTTCTACCCCCGGCAAGGCCTTGCCTTCCAGCCACTCCAGGAAGGCGCCGCCGGCTGTGGAAACATAGGTCAGCCGGTCGACCACACCCGCGACGTTGAGCGCGGCCACCGTGTCGCCGCCGCCCGCTACCGTTACAAGCTTGCCGGCCGCGGTGAGTTCCGCCGCCGCTTCGGCGACTTCTATGGTGCCGGTATCGAAAGGTTCGATTTCGAAGGCGCCGAACGGGCCGTTCCAAACGAGCGTCTTGGAACGGGCCAGCACCGAAACCGCGTATTCGACGCTGCGCGGACCTATGTCCAGGATCATATCCTGTCCGCCGACATGGTCGATATCGACCACGCGCGAGGGCGCATTGGCCTCGAATTTTTCCGCCACCACCGCGTCGACCGGCAGCACGATCTCGCGTCCGGCGGCGCTCGCCTGGTCCATGATCTTTTGCGCGGTCGACACCAGATCAGCCTCGGCCAGGGATTTTCCAATATTTTTTCCCAGACCAAGTAGAAATGTATTGGCCATGGCGCCGCCGATGATCAGCACATCGACTTTTTTCATCAGGTGACCGAGCAGGTCGAGCTTGGTGGAGATCTTGGCGCCGCCGACGATGGCCGCGAGTGGCCGCGCCGGGTGGTCGAGCACCTTCTCGAAAGCTTCGAGTTCCGCCTGCAAAGTGCGCCCGGCATAGGCAGGCAGCAAATGCGCGAGCCCCTCGGTCGAGGCATGCGCGCGATGTGACACGGAAAATGCGTCGTTGACGAAAATGTCACCGAGCTTGGCGAGCGCGGCGACGAATGCCGGATCGTTTTTTTCCTCGCCGGCATGGAAGCGGGTGTTTTCCAAGCAGACGATGTCGCCGTTCTTCATCGCCGCCACAGCGCGTTCGGCAACCTCGCCGATGCAGTCGCCGACGAACCTGACGGGCCGCTTGATGATGCGCGCCACCTCGGCGGCCACTGGTTTCAGCGAGTCCTTCGGATCGCGCCCCTTCGGGCGGCCGAAATGCGAGAGCAGGATCACCTTAGCGCCCTTGTCGGCGATCTCGGTGATCGCCGGCGCCATGCGCTCGATGCGGGTGGCGTCGGTGACGACGCCGTTCTCGACCGGCACGTTGAGGTCCACGCGCACCAGTACGCGCTTGCCCTTCACATCGGCGTGGTCGAGGGTGCGGAACGCGCTCATGGTCGGCACAGGCGCGAGCGAAGTCAGATCAATTTCCCCATCGCCGCGGCGGTGTCGGCCATGCGGTTGGAGAAGCCCCATTCGTTGTCATACCAGCTCATCACGCGCACAAAGGTGCCATCGATCACCTTGGTCTGGTCCATGTGGAAGATCGATGAGTGCGGATCGTGGTTGAAGTCGGATGAGACGTTGGGATCGTTGGTGTAGCTGAGGATGCCCTTGAGCTGCTGCTCGGCGGCGCGCTTGATCGCGCCGTTGATCTCGTCCTTGCTGGTCGCGCGCTTGGCGACGAACTTGAAATCGATCACCGAGACGTTCGGTGTCGGCACGCGGATGGAGACGCCGTCCAGCTTGCCGTTGAGTTCGGGCAGTACCAGGCCCACCGCCTTGGCGGCGCCGGTCGAGGTCGGGATCATGTTCAGCGCCGCGGCGCGCGCCCGGTAGAGATCCTTGTGATAAGTGTCGAGCGTCGGCTGGTCGCCGGTGTAGGAATGGATCGTGGTCATGAAGCCCTTGTCGATGCCGACGGCGTCGTTGAGGACCTTGGCCACCGGCGCCAGGCAATTGGTGGTGCAGGAAGCATTGGAGACCACCTTGTGGTCCTTGGTCAGTTTATCGTGGTTGACGCCGTAGACCACGGTCAAATCGGCGCCGTCGGCGGGCGCCGAGACCAGCACACGCTTGGCGCCGGCGGTTAGATGCATCGACGCCTTGTCTTTGGCGGTGAAGATGCCGGTGCATTCCATCGCGATGTCGATGCCGAGGTCCTTCCACGGCAGCTTGGTCGGATCGCGCTCGGCGGTCACTTTGATCGCGCCGTTGCCGACGCTGATGGTGTCGCCCTTGACGGTGACCGTGCCGGGAAAGCGGCCGTGCACTGAGTCGTAGCGCAAGAGGTGCGCGTTGGCTTCCACCGGTCCGAGATCGTTGAGGGCGATGACCTCGATATCCTTGCGCTTGGCTTCGGCGATGGCGCGTAACACATTGCGGCCGATGCGGCCGAAACCATTGATGGCAACGCGGATAGTCATTGAAGTCGCTCCCGGCTCATTCGACTCAAATATAGTGCTTCTTCATGCCTTCCCAAGCTTGCGCATCGCCGCCTCGGCGACCGCTTCGGGGGTAACGCCGAAATGTTTATATAGGTCCTTGTATGGCGCGCTGGCGCCGAACCCGGCCATGCCGACGAACCCGCCGTCGGAACCGATGATGGCGTCCCAGCCTTGGCGCACGGCGGCTTCCACGCCGATCTTGACCGGGGCGTCGCCGATGACGGCGCGGCGCGTGGCCTCCGGCGCTTCCAGCAACAGCGCGAAGCAGGGGACCGACACGACCCGCGCCGAAATGCCGCGCGCGGCGAGGAGCTTTTTCGCCTCGATTGCGATGGAAACTTCCGAGCCGGTGGCAAACAGCGAAACATCGGCCTTGCCCTCGGCACCGGCAATCTCATAGGCGCCGGCGGCGCAGCGGTTCGACTTGAGGAAATCCCGGCTGAGCTGCGGCAGGTTCTGCCGCGTCAGCGCCAGCACGCTCGGGCGGCTCTTCGTTTCAAGCGCCAACTGCCAGCATTCGACGGTCTCCACCGCATCGCAGGGGCGGAACACGAGCAGGTTGGGGATAGCGCGCAAGGCGGCGAGCTGCTCGACCGGCTGGTGCGTCGGGCCATCTTCGCCAAGCCCGATCGAGTCGTGCGTCATGACGTGGATCACGCGCGTGCCCATGAGCGCCGCGAGGCGAATGGACGGACGGCAGTAATCGGAGAATACGAGGAACGTACCGGAAAACGGGATCAGGCCGCCATGCAGCGCCATGCCGTTCATCGCGGAGGCCATGCCGTGCTCGCGGATGCCCCAGTGCAGGAACTGGCCCTTGT
>JBOHII010000348.1:0-3945 GCA_050725955.1 Pseudolabrys sp.
CGTTGTGAAGCAGCGACGGTCATGCGCTAGTCGCGTAGCCGCGGATCGAGGATGTCGCGCAGCGCGTCGCCGAACAGATTGGTGCCGAACACGGCGAGGCTGATGGCGACGCCGGGGAAGATCACCAGCCAGGGCGCCGTGTGCACATATTCGGCCGCCGATTCCGACAGCATGCGGCCCCAGGACGGATGCCGCTCCGGCACTCCGAGCCCGAGGACAGACAGCGAGGCCTCGGTCAGAATGACGGCGCCGAGTTGCGCGGTGGCAATCACGATCAGCGGCGCCAGCGTATTGGGCAGCACGTGGCGCACCGCGATGCGCAATTCGCTCATGCCGACCGCGCGCGCAGCTTCCACGAACGGCTGCTCGCGCAGCGTGAGCGTGTTGGAGCGGATGACGCGCGCGGTATAGGGGATGAGCGGAATGGCGATGGCGATGATGGTGTTGTCAAGCGCCGGCCCCAGCGCCGCGGCCATCACCAGCGCCAGTACCAAGAGCGGCACTGCTTGCAGCACATCGACCACGCGCTGGATCACCAGATCGACCCAGCCACCGATATAGCCGGACGCCAGCCCGAGGACCACGCCGAAGGTGGAGCCGAGGAAAGTCGAGCCGAGACCGACCGCCAGCGAGATGCGGGCGCCGTAGACGATGCGACTGTAGATATCGCGCCCCATCTGGTCGGCGCCCAGCCAATGTGCGTCGCTCGGGGGCGCCAACGTGATAAGCGCATTGGTTCGGATCGGATCGTAGGAGGTGATGAAATCGGCAAACACCGCGGCGAACACGAATACCGCCATGATGGCGGCGCCGATCACGCCGAGCGGATGCGAGGACGCGTAGTAACCCAGCTTCGACCAGACGCTTTCGCCACGCGCGGTATCCGGCGCGGGCACAGGAGCGATGTCGATGCTGGCCATGGGTGCGCCTCAAGAATACTTGATGCGCGGGTCGAGCGCCGCGTACAGCATGTCGACCAGGAAGTTGATGACCACCGCCACCACCGCGATGAACATCACCAGGTTCTGTACGATCGGGTAGTCGCGCCAGCGGATCGCTTCGACCAGGAAGCGCGCGACGCCGGGAATATTGAACACGGTCTCCGTCACGATCAGCCCGCCCATCAGGAAGGCGGCCTCGATGCCGATCACCGTGACGACGGGCAGGATCGCGTTGCGCAAGGCGTGGTGGTAGTTGACGTTCTGGTCGGTGGCGCCCTTGGCGCGCGCGGTGCGGATGTAATCCTGCCGCAGCACCTCCAGCATTGACGAGCGCGTCAACCGCATGACCAGCGCCGAGGAGCGGAAGCCGACGGCGGCGGCCGGTATGCTGAACAGCCAAAGCTGGTTCCAGAACCCGGTCGGGGCATCGTTGTAAATCGGGATGGTGCCGAAAAAGTGCACAAAACCCATCAGGATCAGCAGGCCGAGCCAGAACGCCGGCATCGACAACCCGCTCAAGCTGACAACTCTTAATATGTAATCGAGCGGCGTGTTCTGCTTGACCGCGCTGATCACCCCGAGTGGCACGCCAAACACGATGGAGAACAGCAAAGCGAGCCCCGCAAGCTTCGCCGTGATCGGAATGCGCGGCAGGATTTCAGCCGCCGCCGGCTTCTCCGACACATAGGAATAACCGAGATCGCCATGCGCAAGCCCGCTGACCCAGGCCGCGTATTGCACCACGATCGGCTTATCGAGTCCGATCTCATGTTCGAGTTTCGCCTTGTCGGCGACGTCGATCATGCCGGCCGAGTCGAACAGGATGTCGGCGATATTGCCTGGCACGATGCGCAGCATCACGAATACCAGCACGGAGATCCCGAACAGCGTCAGGAGCATCAGAAAGAAGCGCCTGATCAGATAGGTCCCCAGTCTCGCCTCCCGTCGTTAAAGGGGAACGGCGCGCCTGCCCCACGACACGCGCGCCGCATCAAATCCGGTGCTTACTTGTCGAGCCAAACGTCCTCATAGCGATAGCCGTTGTAGGAGCTGTTGCTCATGATCGTCATGTTCTTGACGTAGGGCTTCCAGCAGGTCCCGGTGCGCGCGTGATAGAGGATCGGCCGCGCCACGTCTTCCTGCAGCTTCTTGTCGATATCCCAGACCAACTTCTTGCGCTTGGCGACATCGGTTTCGACCGACTGCACGTCGAACAGCTTCTCGATATCCTTGTTGCAGTAATGGGTGTAGTTGCGCTGCGACCCGCAGGCGTAATTTTCGTAGAATGCCTGATCGGGATCGTCGATCCCGTTGCCGGTGAGATTAAGGCCGACCGAGTAGTCGTTGCGGGCGACCTTGGCGAACCAGGCGCCCGATTCCACCGGCTCCAGCTCGGCCTGGATATAGATGCTCTTGAGCTGATCGATCAGGATCACCGCCGGATCGCGATAGGTCGCGAGATTGCGCGTCGACACCTTGATCTTGAGCGGATTGCTCGCGCTGTAGCCGAGCTTGGTCATGATGGCGCGCGCTTGCTCGCGATCCTTCTTGATGTCGCCATAGCCGGGGATGGCCTTGAGGATGTCCGGCGGCAAGCCCCAGACGCCTTCCGGCGGCGGCAGCATCGTGCCGCCCTGGTCGCCGTGCCCCTGCAGGATGATGTCGATGAACGCCTTGCGGTCAAGCGATAGCGCCATCGCCTTGCGCAGTTCCAGATTGTTGAAAGGCGGCGCCTCACGATTGATGATGAGATTGGTGCTGACGTTGATCGGCTTGAGTTCGCAGATCGCGGTCGGATCCTGCTTCTTGATGTCGGCTTCCAGCGCCGCCGTCATCTCGGTCGGGAAAGTCATGTCGACCTTGCCGGCGACGAAAGCCAAAACCGCGGTCGCGCGATTCTTGATGATCGTGTATTCGATGCCGTCGAGATAGGGCAGGCCCTTTTTCCAGTAGTCCGGATTGCGCGTGAGCTTGATCGACTCGTTCTGCTTCTCCTCGACGAACTTGAACGGCCCGGTGCCGATTGGATGCGTGCGCATCTGCGCCGCCGGCACGTGGCAGGGATAAATCGGCGTATAGCCGGAGGCGAGCATGGCGAGCAGCGAGGGTTGCGGCCGCTTCATATGGAAGGTGGCCTCGTCGTCGCCGTTGATGCTGACATGGTCCACGAAGGCGTACCAATCCTTGCGCGGATTTTTGCGGAACTTGTCCTGCGCCTTGCCTTGCAGCAGGTCGAAGGTGCATTTGACGTCCTTGGCGGTAAACGGCACGCCGTCGTGCCATTTCACGCCCTGCCGCAGCTTGAAGGTGAGCGAAAGATTATCCTTGCTCCAGGCCCAGCTTGTCGCCAGTTCGGGCCTGATGGTGTCCATGCTGTTTTGCGCGATGTGCTGGTCGTAGATGACCAGATTGTTGAATATCGCCATCGCCGGAATATTGACCGAGAAGGTCGCCTCTTCGTGGATCGACAGGCTGGGCGGCGTTTCACGGTGAAAGATGTGAAAAATTCCGCCGTGTTTCGGCTCCGCGGCTTGGGCGGTGCAAAGCGTGAAACTTGCAAGAACGGCGGCCGCCAGCGCGGCAAATCGGATTGCCATTGGTAGTCTCCCCCAAGTTGCGCGGCCGACGGCGGCCATTGCCGGCCGGCAGCCCTGTTTTTTGTTCGTTGTAACGGTCACGCTAGCCGGGATGGTATCCCCGATCAACCGTCCCGATTTCGTCGGAACCGCTACCAACGATGCTTGCACGGGCAGCCGCTTGCCAAGGCTGCGGACGGACCCAACCATGGACCCCATTGGATGGGCAACACGCCGAAGAAGCGAGAAAGCCGGAGCGGCAATGGTGACCGAGAGCGATCGTATCGTCGCCGAAACGGCGGCGCGGATTTTCGCCGACCTTGCCGACCCGCAGACCGTCAATGACGCTGATGATAGCGGCTGGAAGCAGCCGCTGTGGGGAGCGATGGCCGAGGCGGGCCTGCCGCTCGCCTGGGTGCCGGAGGCGC
>JBOHII010000349.1:0-3098 GCA_050725955.1 Pseudolabrys sp.
TCGGCGATCAGCGCCTGCCTGTCCTGGAAGCGCTGCGTCGGCACCGGCACCGAGATGGCGACCGCGTTGCCGAGCGGGTCGCGCATGGCGACGCCGACCGCGCAGATGCCGAGCGTATGCTCCTCGCGATCATAGGCAAAGCCGGCGCGGCGCGCGGCCTTGAGGTCGGCGACGAGGGCGTCGAAGCGGGTGAGCGTCTTCGGCGTGCGCGGCTCATAGCTGCGGCCGATCAGCGCCTCGACGTTGGCGTCGGTCAGGTGCGCGAGATAGGCCTTGCCATTGGCGGTGCAGTGGAGCGGAAAGGTTTCCCCGACCGCCGATACCGTGCGCAAGCGTTGCGGCCCGATCACCTGGTCGATGAACACCAGATGGTCCTTTTTTACCGTCGAGAGATCGACGGTTTCATGCAGTTCCTCGCTCAAGCGCTCGAGGAACGGCCGCGCCATGGCGATGAAATCGCTGCGCACGGAAGCCGCCAGCCGCATGATCGTGGGTCCGAGCCGCACGCGCCCGTTCGGCGTCGCCGCGATCACCAGCTTTTCGGTTTCCAGCGCCGAGACGATGCGCTGCACGGTCGAGCGCGCCAGATTCACGCGCTGCGCGATCTGGCCGAGGCTGAGCCCGGCATTTTCCTCTTCCAAGGCGCGCAGGATGGTGGCCGCGCGCGCGATGACCTGCACTTGGCTCTTGTCGTTGGTGACGTGGCGGTTCACCGGAAACAACTCGATACTGATGCGGCGGTCCGCCCGCCTTGCATCATGGTACACGATTGCCCAATATGCGGTACAGGTAAAAACGAAAAAATCAGCCGGCGCGCCGCCGGTCGCGGAGGAGACAGCATGGTCAAGAAAATCGCCCTGGAAGAGCATTTCCTCGACCCCGCCACCGAGCCCTACTGGCGGCCGACCATGGTGGACGTGGCTCCGGCAAAAACCGCGCAGCTCTACGCCGCACTGACCGATTTCGGCGAGCAGCGCCTGCAAATGATGGACAAAGCCGGCATCGCGCGCATGGTGCTGGCGATCGCCGGGCCCGGTGTGCAAGTCGAGCCGGATACCGCGACGGCGGTGCGCAAAGCGCGCGCGTCGAACGATTTCCTCGCCAAGGAAGTGCAGAAGCGCCCGGACCGCTATTCCGGCTTCGCGCATCTGGCCATGCAGGACCCGAAGGCGGCCGCCGACGAACTCGAACGCTGTATGCGCGAACTGAAATTCTGCGGCGCCATGATCGACGGCCACACCAACGGCAAATATCTCGACGACCGTTGCTACGATCCGTTCTGGGAACGCGCTGCGGCTTTGGGTGCAGCGATCTACCTGCACCCGGCCGATCCGGTTAAGCCGTTGTCGGCGATTGCCGGTTACAACGTGCTGGCGCGGCCGATGTGGGGCTGGGGCGTTGAGACCGGCTCGCACGCGCTGCGCCTCATCTGCGGCGGCGTTTTCAATCGCTATCCGAAGGCGAGGCTGGTGCTCGGCCATCTCGGCGAGACGCTGCCGTTCCAGCTCTGGCGCTTTGACAGCCGCTCGGCGCCTTACGGCTGGAACCTGCCGAAGCCGCCCTCGCAGTATCTCAAGGAAAACGTCTGGGTGACGTTGTCCGGCATGTACGACATGCCGCCGGTGCGCTGCTCGCTCGATGCGCTCGGCCGCGACCGCGTGATGTTTTCGGCCGACTATCCGTTCGACTCGGCGGGCGCCGCCGAGTTCATGGACGCAGCGGCGATGGACGAAGGCTTGCGCGCGGACATTGCCTACAACAACGCGGCAAAGTTTCTCGGCTTGTAAGTAAGCGGCGAGGCCGCCGTACCGGTCACGGCGGCCTATCGATGCGCGGCGCGCTCGCGAAACAGCAGGTCGATGAAATTGCGCGCCAGCGCGTCGAGTTCCCTGCGGCTTGCCCCGGCCCGTGCGCGCGCGGCCAAAGCGTGCCTGACTGAAACGATCATGCGCGCCAATTCGTCTGCAGCGGGATACGCCGGTAATCGGCCGTCACGCTGCGCGGTCTCGATCTTTTTGGCGACGGTGCGAACCGTGGCATTATGCAGTTTGGTAAGCTTGTCGCGGACGGCGACATCGGTCGCGGCCTGTACGGACGCGACACTCATGACCAAGCAGCCGTGCGGCCGGTTTTTCCGGGTGACGCATTTGATGGTGGCGTCGAAAAACGCCTGCGCCGCCCTTTTTACGTTTGGCGCAGCGAGAAAGGCGTCGATCGGTTCGCGGCCAAGCGTCCGCACGTAGCGGTCGATCGCCGCCAGGAACAGGTCGTGTTTGCTTCCGAACGATCCGTAAAGGCTCGGGCGATTGATGCCCATGGTCTCGACCAGATCATCGACCGACGTCGATCCGTAGCCGTGCGCCCAGAACGCATCGACGGCGCGGTCGAGAACCGCGTCGGTATCGAATTCGCGCGGGCGCCCGCGCTGGCGAGCCGTGGTCTGGGTCATAACGTTTGGCACAAATTCATTGACGGCCGCCGGTTTCGCTAATATTGTACCATACAGTATAAAATAAACAACGGCGCCGTCCGCAGTGCTGCGGCATTGCCGGGCGCCTTCATCGGCGGCAGGCGGACGCGATGTGCCGGAGGGATTAGGGTTCAACGCCGAAAAGGGGAGTGGTCTTATGCAATTTGTTGTGTTCAACCGTATGGTGCGGCCCGACCTGACAATGACGTCGAAGCCTCACTTGAAGGCGCTGGTCGACCATATCGCCTACATGAAGGGCCTGCGCGAAAAGGGCAAAGTGGTGATCGCCGGCGGATTTCTCGACGGCGCCGGCGGCATGGATGTCATCGACGTCGACACGGTGGAGGAGGCGCTCGAGATTTGCCAAAACGACCCGCTGCACAAAGGCGTCTACGTCACACAGGAAATCCACCCCTACGACTCGGACCTGGGGCCGAGGCTGGCAAAACTGTCGGCCGTCCTGGAAAAAATGTCTTGACGCTCGCGGCAGGTTGATCGCCGGCAAGACGGACGAAAGGCGGCGTGTTGTCGTCCCCGCTGCGGTTAGGGCGTTTTAGGTTTAAATGGAAACAGAGCCGCGAACTCAGCGCGCTCCCTCTCCCCGCTGGGGAGAGGGTTGGGGTGAGGG
>JBOHII010000350.1:0-3163 GCA_050725955.1 Pseudolabrys sp.
GACCGGCTCCGCGGGCGCCTCATATCTGTGGAACGGTACTCGTTTCAGCGCCAGCATGATTTACGGCAGTGGCCTGCGGGCCGATCTGGTGTTGCCGGATGGTTCCACCATTCCTAACGGCGCCAACGTTCCTTCCCACGCAGTAGTCAACGCCGGGATTTCACACGAATTTGCGATCCCGGGAGAAAAGCCGGTGACCGTGCGGTTCGATGTGGTCAACGTCTTTGACAAAATTTACGAAATTCGAGACGGGACCGGCGTCGGCGTGTTCGCTCCACAATACGGAGAGCGACGCGGCTTTTTCGTTGGACTGTCAAAGCGATTGTGAACGTTCTCGGCAACATCGGAGACGTCAACAGGCAACGACGCATAACCAATTCCAAGCGCCAAGTGCATGGCAGCAAAACATGAGCGCAGCCGACGCCGATAAGACTAAGCAACCGACGTTATTAAATGCGGTCGAGTATCGAATTTTGCGGCTCCTGCGCGCCGCAAGTCCGCTCGGCGCTTATAAAATACAGAATTCCTTGGACATTCGGTATCCCATCACGGTCTATCGCGCTTTGGCGCGGTTGACTCGCGTCGGCCTCGTCCGACACCTGGTAGCGTCGAGCACCTTTGTCGCGTGTCAAGGACAGCGCCCGTTGAAAGCGGTTCCGGCGAATACACGCCATAAACGCCTAATGGATATCAGACGATGCGAGAAAGGCGGAAACCATTCAATGAGCGCCCGAGTAGCCTTGTCTTCGCCGCGATGCGACCGTTAACTAGAGGCGGCGCTCGCCCGCAAACAGAAAAGCCGCTCGCAATGGAAGCCGTCCGCGAAACCATCATGACGGCACGCTCGCCTGAAACCGGGCGTTGGGCCATCTGCATTGTGTTCGCGCTTGGCATGCACGCCGCCGGCGCGGCCGCCCTGTTGGCCCCCTGGAAGGTGGCGCCCGTGCAGGTCGCCAATGCACCCCTGATCGTGGTCGAACTGCTACCCTTGCCGGTCGCGCCCGATACCAAGGAGACCGAACGTCCGCCTGGCCCGCAGCAGCCGGCGGTTGAACTGCAGCCGCCGCAGCCGCTTGAAAAGCCGGTCGAGCGGCCGCCCGTAGTGCAGAAGGCCGAAGCGCTGCCGCTGCCGGCAGCGCAAGAGCCGGTCGAGCAAGTTGCCGCGCTACCGCAGACTGAACCGCAGCTTGCCGTCATGCCGCCGCCGAAACCACCGGAGAAGACCGTCGAAAAGCCGGTTGACACGCCCGTCGACAAGACCGCGGAGAAGGAGGTCAAAAAACGGCACCGGCAAGTGCAAGCCAGCCTCGCTAGCGCGCCGAGCAGGGCCGAGCTGCACGCCGAGCGGGCAGCGGCGCAGATGCCGGGGTCATCTTCGGACATTCACGTCCTGGTGAAGAATTGGAATTCGGAACTGGTCGCCCGGCTCGAACGCTATAAGCGCTATCCGTCCGAGGCGCTGTCACGCGGCGAGCAAGGCGCGGTGCAGCTCGCCTTCAGCGTCGACCGCAGCGGCGGCGTGCATCATGCCCATATCACGCGCAGCTCGGGCTCGAGGCTGCTCGACAAGGCGACGCTGGACCTGGTCGAGCGCGCCGCGCCAATGCCACCGCCGCCACCGGAGATGGTGGGGGCGCAGATCGGGATCGTGGTGCCGGTCCGCTACTCCATTCGCGGAGACCGGCGTCCTTAACCTGCTATCTGGCCCGTCAGCGCAACGGTCTTCGCGCCGGCGGGCTCGCCGAGAATGCGCCCGAGCATCACCAGCACCGGCCCCGGCAGCGCGGCCTGCGCCAGACGCTGCGGCAGTTCGGCGATCGGCGCCGAGACCACAGCCTGATCGGGCCGCGTCGCGCGCGCAATCGCCAACGCCGGCGTCTGCGGATCGAGCCCTTCGGCGATGGCGCGCGCGGCTAAAGCGGCGAGCGTGCGCGCCGGCATATAGATCGCCGTGGTGGTCGACGGATCGGCGAGGCTCCGCCAATCGAGATCTTCGGGCAGCGCGCCGTTATGCGCGTGGCCGGTGACATATTGCAGGCGGCGGGCGTATTTACGGTCGGTGAGGGGGAGGCCGAGCCGGGCGGCCGCGCCTTGCGCGGCGGTGATGCCGGGCACCACCTCGACCGCGATCTGGGCGGCCTCACAGGCCGCGATTTCCTCGGCCGCACGGCCGAAGATCAGCGGATCGCCGCCCTTGAGCCGCACCACGCGCTTGCCTTGCTTGGCGAGTGCGACCATCAGCGCGTTGATGTCGTCTTGCTTGCACGACGGGCCGAAGCCGGTCTTGCCGACCAGCATTTTGCGCGCCTCGCGGCGGGCAAAGTCGAGCACGTCGCGCGAGACCAGATCGTCGAACAGGATGACGTCGGCCGACTGCAGGGCGCGCACCGCCCGCAGCGTCAGCAATTCGGCATCGCCGGGGCCGGCGCCGACCAACGTGACCGAACCGTTGTCGACCGCGCTCCCCAGGCCCTGCACTTCGGCGACAAACCGATCGAAATCGATTTGCGTCGGTTCGCTGCCGGAATTTTGCACGGCGTGGGCGGTGAACAATTGCCAGAACTTGCGCCGGCCGGCGAACGGCAGGCCGGTGGCCTTTACCGCCGCGCGCCAACGCGCGGCGGCGGCCGCCCAATCGGCAAAGCCTTTCGGCAACAGCGCTTCCAGCTTGGCGCGGATCGCCTGGGCAAAGACCGGCGCCGCGCCATCGGTGGAAATGCCGATTACCAAGGGAGAACGATTGACGATGGCGCCAAAGGAGAAATCGCAGAAGGCCGGCTTGTCGATCACATTGACCGGCACAGCGGCCGCACGCGCTGCGGCCGCAAAAGCCGCAGCGGCCTCGTCATCCTCGAAGGCGCCGACCGCGACCGCGGCGCCGGGCAAATCCGCCGCCGTCCAAGCGCGCCGGATCACCTCCACCGCGCCGCGCGGCGGATCGGCTGCAATCTGCAACAACTCATCCGAGGGAGCCTCGGCATAGACGTCCACCCGCGCGCCCGACGCCGACAACAACTCTGCCTTCCAGGCCCCCGCCGCACTGCCACCGGCCAGCACCGCGCGTTTTCCCTCGAGCGAGAGAAACACCGGCAGCCGAGAAAGCGGGGCCATCTTTCCCGAACGCGCTTCGGAAGGTTTGCGTATCAGGTCCACGGCATCTTTC
>JBOHII010000351.1:0-6544 GCA_050725955.1 Pseudolabrys sp.
CCGGCGATCTGGCCGATTTCAACGCCGCGTTGGAAAGCGTGTCTTCCTTCAACCGCGTGGCGATCGGCTACCTGCGCACCGGCAATACCGATCTCGCCTCGATCGAGATCGACAATATGCGCAACGCTTGGGGAAAATTCACCTCGCGCTTTGCCGGCCGCCGGCCAGACGCTTTCGATGGCAATTCGCACTACCCGTTGCTGTTCACCGGCGTCAACACACGCCTGGTCGCCGCCGATCTGATGCTCAACAGCGGACGCGCGGATGCGGCGCGGCAATCGCTCGACGCCATCCGCGGCGACTTCTACGACCTGCGCAAGGCCTCCGGCATTGTGGTGCTGGCCGACTGCGTGCGCGACGCCAATGCCGCCATGGACGCGCTGATGGTCTACAACGACCGCGCGCTCGACTGGAGCAAACCGGAAACACGCTTCGGCATCGCCAACAAGGCCTCGATCTACGGCTACGCGCTCGACCGCTGCGACGGCATGGCCAGCGCGCCATTGCGCCAGGCGCCGGAATTTCGCCGCCTGGTCGACGGCGCCAAGGCCGGTCTCGCGCTGATCCCGAAGGCGATCGCCACCCGCGACACCGATCTACTGCATCGGGTGCTGATCGAATTGCGTTCGTTTGACAATCTCATGGCATTCCGCTTCGGATAACGCGGCCGCGCATCGACATATTCTGATTTCGTGATATATTTCCGAGTGAATCGGCGCGCGCTTTTGCCTAGAGAATGAAGTTAGCGAGCAATCCACATATGCAAGAATTTTTTTCTCGCGCCGCGCTGATCGGCGCATTGTTTCTCGCACTGAGCGTCTCGAATTCGCGCGCGGCGGAGCTTATCATGTTCGAGCGCGCGGGTTGGCCATGGTGCGAAGCTTTCGATCGCGAGATCGGGCCCATCTACGGCAAGACCGAGGAAGGCCGGCGCGCGCCGCTGCGCCGTGTCGATGTCACTGAGAAGCTACCGCCGGACCTCGCGTTTCTTGACGTGGAACGGCTGACGCCGCTGTTCATATTGGTCGACCGGGGCCACGAAATCGGCCGCATCCGCGGCTATCCCGGCGAGGATCATTTCTGGGGCTTGCTGGGCACATTGCTGAGAAAGTTGGACGCTTCCGGGACGGGTGGAGAACGCGCGCTGCGGTTTGGGAAAACATTGCGCGTGAACGGCTGATCGTTTGTAGTCTTGCGCCGCGCGAACCGATTTGGGTGCACACATGGAATTGCAGCGATTGGAAACGCGCGGACGTCCGGGCGACCTTGAGCGCATGGTCGACAACGCCAAACGCGCCAGCAATTTCCTTAAGGCGCTGGCGCACGAGAGCCGGCTGATCATGCTGTGCATTCTCGCCGAGGGCGAGAAATCGGTGAGCGAATTGGAGCACGAGCTCAATCTGCGCCAGCCGACGGCGTCGCAACAGCTCGCGCGGCTGCGCGCGGACGGCTTGGTGTCCACGCGGCGCGACGGCAAGGTCGTCTATTACAGCCTCGCCAGCAGCGAGGCGCGCACCATTATCGGCGCGATCTACGACGTGTTCTGCAAGAAGGCGCGTAAGCGTTAGCGCACCCTACTTGATCGACAGCCCCAGCGTCTTGACCATCTTACCCCAATTCGCGACCTCAGCCGCGAAATAGGTTGTCGCTTGCGCCTGCGAGCCTTCGATCGGATCGAAGCCGATCGAGGTGAGTTTCTGCCGCAAAGCCGGATCCTTCATCACTTGTTCGATCGTCGCATTGAGCTTGGCGGTGATGTCCGGGCTGGTTGCGGCCGGCGCGAACACGCCAACCCACGATGACGCTTCGAAGGGATAACCCGCCTCCGCATAGGTCGGCACGTTCGGCACGACCGCCGCGCGCTGCGCGCTCGCGACGCCCAGGCCCTTGAGCTTGCCGTGCGCGATCTGCGCCGCCGCGCCGCCGCCCAAAGTGGTCGCCAGCAGATCGACCTGATTGCCGATGGTCGCGGCAATCGCCGGTGCGCCGCCCTGGAACGGCACGTGCACCGCTTTGATCTTGGCAATCTCCTTGAAGAAATATTCGGCCGCGATATGCGAGCCGCTGCCAACGCCGGCCGAGGCGAAGGTGATGCTCTTGCCCTTGGCCGCTTTCAGGAAGTCGCCGAGGCTCGCAGCCGGATTACTCGTACTGGTGACAAACGACTCCGGCGACGACGCCACGATAGCGATCGGCTTCAAGTCGCTCGCCGCAAATCCCTTGTTCGGGCGCAAGGTCTCGTTGATCGCCAACGCCGTGGTGGTGACCAGCAGCGTGTAGCCGTCCGGGTTTGCGCGTGCGACCGCGGCTGCGGCGATGTTGCCGCCGGCGCCGCCGCGATTTTCCACGACCACCGTGCGGCCCAGCTTCTCGCCCACACCCTTGCCGACCAGGCGCGCCAGCGTATCGGCAACGCCACCCGGCGCGAATGCGACGACGAAGGTGATATCGCGCGCCGGATAGGCTTGCGCGCCCGCCTCGCGAGCGCCCACCGCCACGCCGAGCGCGGCCAAGGCGATGACGGCATAGTTAGCGATCCGCTGCTTCGGCATATCGATCCTCCCCGTCGCGCCCGATTGTTTTGATTGCGTAAACTGGCGCGGACAGGCGAATTGTTCCACCCTGCTCGCGGCTTGACAAGCACGCCCGTTGGTCAATTGGTTCGATGCCGCGTTTTGCATAGGAAGCCGGGCATGCGTTTGAGCGTACTCACCCTTAATCTGTGGAACGTCAACGAACCGCTGGCGGCACGCTTTGATGCACTCGCCGCCGGACTGAAAGTCTTGCGCCCCGACATTGTGTGCTTGCAAGAAGTCGCCCCGGATCCGCGCTCGGGGCGTCGCCAGTCCGAATTCGTCGCCGAAATCTGCGATCTTCCGCACGCTGCCGACCGGGATGCACTGTCGATTCTGTCGCGCTACCCCATCGCACAATCGCACGGCGTTACGCTGCCGGAGGCGCCGCGCGACGAGCCGCGTCAGGTTCTGCTGGCGGAAGTGCCGCTCGAGGGACGGCCGCTGCTCGTGGCCAACACGCATTTGGCGTGGCGGCCGGAAATGATTGCCGAGCGCAAGGCGCAGGTTTCGGCGCTGCTCGCCGCGCTCGCGCTAAACGATGCGAATGCAAAACTTCTCTGCGGCGATTTCAACGACGATCCGGATTCGCCGGCGGTGCGCGAGGTCACGCACAGCGGCGGATTTCACGACGCCTATGCCGCATGCCATCCCGGCGATCCCGGCTTTACCTGGTCGATGCAAAACCCTTTCGTCGATCCAGCGGCCAGCCGGGGCCAGCGGATCGACTATATTTTTGCCGCCGGTGACCTGACGCCGAAAGATTGCTCCATTGTATTCGACGGCAACGGCCTCGACTTTGCATCGGACCATTTCGGCGTGTTCTGCAATTTCGAATTTCGCTGAGCGCTAGCTCATCGCCACGTCGGTGAGCCGCATCTGCACCCGTTCCTCGCCCTGCCAGCGGTCGATCGCGAAATGACCGGCCGCGTGCATCGCGCGGCCGCGATTGTCCAACAGCGCCTGGCCGAGCGGCTTACCGGCGGCGCGGAATGCAATTGCGTTGACCATTTTGCCGTCGCCGGATTTGAAACGCGCGCGGATGTGGTTGGCGCCGACAAGATCGGCATACACAAGTGTGTGCGCCGGCAATGCCAGCAGCGGCTCCGGGTTGCCGGCGCCATAGGGTCCGGCGCGCGCCAGCATATCGACCAGCCCCGGATTGACCGCGCCGGCGCTCACCGCTCCGTCGATTAAAAGGCCGCTTTCGCGCCGTGCCGCCTCGACCGGCGCGGCCAGCGTGTCCTCCAGATAGGCGCGGAACGCCGCGAGCGCGTCTTTGCGCAGCGTGATGCCGGCCGCCATGGCGTGACCGCCGCCCTTGAGCAGCAGGCCCTCGTGCACCGCGCGGCGCACCGCCTGGCCGAGATCGACGCCGGCGATCGAGCGCCCCGATCCGGTGCCGGCCCCGCCCGGCTCGAGCGCGATGGCAAAGGCGGGGCGCCCGTAGCGCTCCTTCAGCCGCGCCGCCACCAGGCCGACCACGCCGGGATGCCAGCCTTCCGCCGCCGTCACCACCACCGCGCCCTTTTCCTCCAGGCCGAGCGCGGCCATGGCTTCGGCTTCCGCCTGAGCGACCGTGGCGAGCTCGATTTGCTGACGTTCGCGGTTTAGGCGATCGAGTTCGACGGCAATTCGCGCCGCTTCGCCGGCGTCCGTCTCCAACAGCAGCCGCACGCCGAGATCGGCACGCCCGATGCGGCCGCCGGCATTTATGCGCGGCCCTAGCAGGAAGCCGAGGTGCCAAGTCTCCGGCGGGCCCGACAGGCGCGCCGCGTCCATCAGCGCGGTCAACCCGATCTGATCGCGGCGCCTTAATGCAATGAGACCCTTGGCGACGAAGGCGCGGTTAAGACCCTTGAGCGGCACTACATCGGCAACGGTACCGAGCGCGACCATATGCAGGGACGACAAGAGGTCGGGTTCCGTCCGCGCGCCGGTCCAGAAATTGCGCCGGCGCAACTCGCGGGCGAGCGCCACCAGCGTCAGGAACACCAAGCCGACGGCGGCAAGATGGCCAAGGCCGGAGAGATCGTCGGCGCGGTTCGGATTGACGATGGCAATGGCCGGCGGCAATTCCTGGTCGGCCTGATGGTGGTCGATGACCACAACGTCGAGGCCGAGCGCTCTGGCCTCTGCGAGCGTTGCATTGCTGGTCGTCCCGCAATCGACGGTGACCAGGAGCTTGGCGCCGCGCTCGGCAAACGAGCGGATCGCGTCCACATTCGGCCCATAACCCTCGAAAATCCGGTCCGGGATGTGAACGATTGGATCGAGCCCACAGTGCCGCAGATAATCCGCCAGCAGCGCCGAAGCGGTTGCGCCGTCGACGTCGTAATCGCCGAAAATCGCTATGCTTTCACCATTTATAATCGCATGGGCAAGCCGCGCGCAGGCCGCCTCCATATCGGTCAGCGTCAGCGGATCGGGCATCAGGCCCTTGATGCTGGGATCGAGATAGGCCGCCACCGCGTCCGCCTCGACGCCGCGGCCGGCAAGCACGCGCGCCAGCAATTCCGGCAGGCCGTAGCGCTGGGCGATCGTCGTCGCGCGCGCCTGCCCGCGCTCATCCAATCGGTCGCGCCAAGCGCGCCCGGTCGCGGATTTTTCCACGCCGAGGAAATTGCGCTCGGCCGGCTTCAACATAGCTGCGGATAAGGCCGCCATCGCCACACGCGTCCGCCTGGAATCGAAGGTCTGAACCAGATCGATTGTGACCGAAGCCGCCGCGCCAGACCAGCGCGCTGCAATCTAATTCTTGTAGCCGTGCTTCTGCATGACCGCTTCGAGCCTGGTATTCAGTTTCTGCTCGAAGGCCTCCATGCGCGGCATCATCTGCGTCGTCACGTCGGCCATCACGGTCGGCATGACCTGCAGGGCTTTCTTGCCGGTCGGCGATTTATAAAACGTCAGCAAATCGTGCAGCTCTTGGGCGCTGAAGTGCCTGGCATAGATGGCCGGCGCGTCTTTCATCATTTCTGCGGTGGAGGACGCCAGCGTGCGCTCGAATTCGGTGCGCAAGTCGGCCATTGTCGCGGCGTCGACCTTGGACCCGAACTGGCTCTCGATGCGCGGCCACAACTGCGCCGTCAGCGCGCTGCTCATTTGCACAATCGTATCGCCGGTGATGATCGACGCCAGCTCCTGCGCCGCTTGCAGGGCTTGCGGCGAGCCGGCGTCCTGCGCCCGCGCCGGCACGGCCAAGCAGCCGCACAACAGAACGATCCGCAACAGTCGCGTCATGGCATACTCAGTCCAGATGAAACTTGGCCAGATGGCGATGTTCGCCGCGTATCCAGCGCACCGTGCCGGTGACCGAACGCATCACTACCGTTTCGGTTTCGATCACTTTGTTGCGGAACTTCACGCCCTTGAGCAGGCTGCCGTCGGTGACGCCGGTAGCGGCGAACACGCAATCGCCCCTCACCATTTCCTTGATGCCGTATTTCTTGCGCGGATCCTTGATGCCCATTCTGGCCGCCCGCGCCCGCTTCTCCTCACTGTCGAGCACCAGCCGGCACTGCATCTGCCCGCCAATGCAGGCGAGCGCCGCCGCCGCCAACACGCCTTCCGGCGCGCCGCCGATGCCCAAATAGATGTCGATGCCGGTGGCGTCCGGCTGGGCGGTATGGATCACGCCGGCGACGTCGCCGTCGGTGATCAGCGCTACGGCCGCGCCGGTCCTGCGTACCGCCGCGATCGTGTCGGCGTGGCGCGGCCGGTCGAGGATGAGCGCGGTGATCGCCTCAGGCCTGACGCCCTTGGCCTTGGCAAGCCGGGCGATGTTTTCGGCGGGCGAGGCATCGAGGTCGACCAGGTCTTTCGGATAGCCGGGGCCGATGGCGATCTTCTCCATGTAGACGTCGGGCGCATTGAGCAGCGTGCCGGCTTCCGCCATCGCCATGGTGGCGATCGCGCCCGGCATGTTCTTGGCGCAGAGCGTGGTGCCTTCGAGCGGATCGACCGCGATA
>JBOHII010000352.1:0-3391 GCA_050725955.1 Pseudolabrys sp.
TCGGCCACCATTTCGTAGATTTTGCGTTCCTTGAGGCGGAGATATTTTGCGGCTTCGGCCGTGGTGAAAAGCTGCATGGACTACCTGCGCGGATATGCATTTTTTCGAGAATGCCCAAATAAACCGAAAAAACAAGGCAATAAACCGCCGCGCGGCGAGACGAGATCAATGCCCAAATGTCAGTTGGTCAGCGCCGCGCCTTACAGTTCGTGAGAATTTGCGCACAGCCCGCAGCATCTTCCTTGTCGAACACGACATGGACGCGGTGTTCGAACTAGCCGAGCGCATCATGGTGCTGCTTGAGGACCGTCCGCTGGCGCTCCCTAGGGGACTCGAACCCCTGTTTTCGCCGTGAGAGGGCGACGTCCTGGGCCGCTAGACGAAGGGAGCCTGACAGGAGCCTACGAGTAACCTCGATTACCCAGGCACGCAAGCTGGCCGCCCGGCCGGCCGGCAGGACAATCAGGGCTTTGTCTGCAGCCGCAAGCGCCCGAGGGGTTTAAGCGTATCGGGGTCGAAGGTGCGCAGCTCGGTGACGCCATTGACCTCGACGGTCACCACGATGTGGTCGTCGCCGATGGCAGTTGAGATCACCTTGGCGCCCGCCGGCAGCGCTTCGGTGACGTTCGCGAAGGTCGGGGCGCTTTCCTCCACATGCGAAACGCGGTAGCCGATGACGACCAGCACGAGACCGAGGGCGAGGAAGGTCCCCGCCATGACGACGATCATTAGCCGGCGCACCTTGGCAATCGCCGCGGCGGCTTCCGGATCGTGGGGTCGCTGGTCGGACATCGGATGAGCCAAAGTTCAAGTCATGACGGCTGAGGCAGTCGAGACGGTCAAGATCGCCGCCGAGGAGCGGGGCCTCAGGCTCGACCGCGTGCTGGCCGCGCGCATTCCGGCGCTGTCGCGCTCACGCCTCAAGGCGTTGATCCTCGACGGGCAAGTGACGATCGATAAACGCACGATCCGCGATCCGGCCACTTCCGTCAATTCGGGCGAAGCCGTCACCGTCACGCTGCCGCCGCCCGCAGAGGCCAAACCGGCTGGCGAGCCGATCCCGCTCCATATCGTCTATGAAGACGATGCGATCATTTTCCTCGACAAGCCGGCGGGCCTTGTTGTGCACCCAGCTGCCGGCCACGCCGCAGGCACGCTGGTCAACGCGCTGATTGCCCATTGCGGCGACAGCCTGTCCGGCATCGGCGGCGTCAAACGGCCGGGCATCGTGCACCGGCTCGACAAAGACACCTCCGGCCTGATGGTGGTGGCCAAGACTGACGCCGCCCACCGCGGGCTCTCGGCCCAATTCGCCAACAAGGCCGAAAGCGGGATCGAGCGCGGCTACCTCGCCTTCGTTTGGGGCGCACCCAGTCGGGCGAAGGGCACCATCAACGCCCCGCTCGACCGCCACCCGCGATCCAGGGACAAGCGCACCGTCCGCGCTGGCGGCCGCCATGCGGTGACCCATTGGCAGGTGCTCGAGCGTTTTGCCGGAAACGACGGCAAACCGGTGGCGAGCCTCCTGGCCTGCACGCTCGAGACCGGCCGTACCCACCAAATTCGCGTGCATTTGGCCCATATCGGCCACCCGATCCTGGGCGATGCCACGTATGGCACCGGATTCAAGACCAAGACCAACCTTCTCGGCCCCGTCGCCCGCGCCGCCCTGGCGGATCTTGGCAGACAGGGCCTGCATGCTTATCTGTTGGCCATTGAACACCCCAAAAACGCAAAAAGTCTGCGGTTCCAATCGGAACTGCCGGGCGATTTGCGTCGTTTACGTGATGCCCTGGCCGAAGAAAGCCTCAAGCCAGGGCCGCGACAGCGGAAATAGACCAATCGAGACAATGGCTTGGTTGACATCTCCGGGGTCACAGCGACGTGACGGGCGGATACTTTCTTTCGCCGCCCTATTCCGCTATGCTGCACCTGCGATCACGTTTCGCGGTCGCAAAATCGGATGCGTGCCGTCGGCTCGGGGAGCGGCGGCGACAATCGCCCGCCGATTCGTCGGGGGCTAATTAAGGAGGGCGCTATCATGGCCCGTTCAGCCGCTTTGCCGGCACTCAAGGCCGAATCCGGCCTTTCACACTACCTGGAAGAAATCCGCCGGTTCCCGATGCTGGAACCGCAGCAGGAATACATGCTGGCGCGCAGCTGGCGTGAGCACGGCGATCGTGATGCCGCGCACCAGCTCGTCACCAGCCATCTCCGCCTGGTCGCCAAGATTGCCATGGGCTATCGCGGCTACGGCCTGCCGATCTCGGAAGTCGTGTCCGAGGGCAATGTCGGGCTGATGCAGGCGGTCAAGCGGTTCGAGCCCGAAAAGGGTTTCCGGCTCGCCACCTACGCCATGTGGTGGATCAAGGCCGCCATCCAGGAATACATCCTGCGCTCGTGGTCGCTGGTGAAGATGGGCACCACCGCCAACCAGAAGAAGCTGTTCTTCAACCTGCGCAAGGCCAAGAGCAAGATTTCTGCGCTCGACGAGGGCGACCTGCGGCCCGATCAGGTGAAGATCATCGCCAAACGCCTGGGCGTCAACGAGCAGGACGTGGTCGATATGAACCGCCGTCTGGGCGGCGATGCCTCGCTCAATGCGCCGATCCGCGACGACGGCGAGAGCGGCGAATGGATGGACTGGCTGGTCGACGATGCGCCCAGCCAGGAACGCATCCTAGCTGAGCACGAGGAAAGCGATAACCGCCACCAGGCGCTGATCGACGCCCTCGGCGTGCTCAATGAGCGCGAGAAACGCATCTTCGAGGCGCGGCGGCTCGCCGACGATCCGGTCACGCTCGAGGACTTGGCCACCGAATTCGGCGTCTCGCGCGAACGCGTGCGCCAGATCGAGGTACGGGCCTTCGAGAAAGTGCAAAAGGCGGTGAAGAGCAAGGTTGCCGCCATGGAGCAGCCGAAGGAAGCCCCGGCGATCTCGACCACGATGCACTGAGCGCGACAATTGCGAAATCTAAAATGGCCGGGGATTCCCCGGCCATTTTCATTTTTTGATCCCGCATCGCCCCGTGCTGAGGGATAAGAACGCTACTCCCCCCACGCCCGGAACGCTTCTTCGAAGGCGCGCACGCCCGGCGCGCCCTTCTCCATCGCGAGAATGGCGCGTTTGCCGCTGGTATAGACAATCGGGATGTCGAACCAGTCGCGCTCTTTCAGCAACTGGATATTGCGCTGCACGTCGACGTCGACGGCGGACAGGCCGATCAGGAAATATCCGTTGGTCACCTTCACGGCGAGACCGGCAAGCGGCACTCCGCGCGCCTGCTCGTCCGGCTTCATCAGCACCCCGGGCACATTGGCGATGCCGCCCTGATCGAAATCCGCCGGCAGCGTGAACATGATTTCGATGGTGTGGTTCGCCGGCAGCGCC
>JBOHII010000353.1:0-5319 GCA_050725955.1 Pseudolabrys sp.
CTTATCAGGAGCTGCACGACGAAGTGTGCAAGATGGCCAACATCCTGCGCAACCGCAACGTCAAGAAGGGCGACCGCGTCACCATCTACATGCCGATGATTCCGGAAGCGGCCTACGCCATGCTCGCCTGCGCGCGCATCGGCGCCGTGCATTCGGTGGTGTTCGGCGGCGTCTCGCCCGACTCGCTCGCCGGCCGCATCGAGGACTGCAAGTCCAAATTCGTCATCACCGCCGATGAAGGACTGCGTGGCGGCCGCAAGATTCCGCTCAAGGCCAATGTCGATGCGGCAATCGCAAAAGTCGGCGGCGTCGATTTTGTCGTCGTCGTCAAACGCACCGGCGGCAAGGTCGACATGGATCCGGTGCGCGACGTCTGGTACCACGAGGGCTCAGCCGTCGTGACCTCCGAATGTCCGTGCGAAGAGATGAACGCGGAGGACCCGCTGTTCATTCTTTATACGTCCGGCTCGACCGGCAAGCCGAAAGGCGTGCTGCACACCAC
The DNA here is from genome assembly GCA_050725955.1 of Pseudolabrys sp. Lineage (GTDB taxonomy): Bacteria > Pseudomonadota > Alphaproteobacteria > Rhizobiales > Xanthobacteraceae > Pseudolabrys. The sequence goes on from JBOHII010000353.1 coordinate 503, forward strand.
CGGCGGCTACGCGGTCTATACCTCGATCACCCACCAATACGTATTCGACTATCACGACGGCGACATCTACTGGTGCACCGCCGACGTCGGCTGGGTCACCGGCCACAGCTATATCGTCTATGGGCCGCTCGCCAACGGCGCCGTCACCTTGATGTTCGAGGGCGTGCCGAACTATCCGACCACATCGCGCTTCTGGGAGGTGTGCGACAAGCACCAGGTCAACATCATCTACACCGCACCGACCGCAATCCGCGCGCTGATGCAGGGCGGCAACGATCCGGTGAAGAAGACATCGCGCAAGAGTTTGCGTCTGCTCGGCACCGTCGGCGAGCCGATCAATCCGGAAGCCTGGGAGTGGTACTACCATGTGGTCGGCGAGGACCGCTGCCCGATCGTCGACACCTGGTGGCAGACCGAAACCGGCGGCATTCTCATTACGCCGCTGCCGGGCGCCATCGCACAGAAGCCGGGCTCGGCGACGCTGCCATTCTTTGGCGTCATCCCGCAGATTGTGGACGCCGAAGGCAAGGTGCAGGAGGGCGCGACCTCGGGCAATCTGTGCATCGCCGACAGCTGGCCGGGGCAGATGCGCACGGTCTATGGCGACCACGAACGCTTCGTGCAGACCTACTTCTCCGCGTACCCCGGCAAATATTTCACCGGCGACGGCTGCCGCCGCGACGAAGACGGCTAGTACTGGATCACCGGCCGCGTCGACGACGTGATCAACGTCGCCGGCCACCGCCTCGGCACCGCCGAAGTGGAAAGCGCGCTGGTCGCGCATCCGAAGGTGTCGGAAGCAGCCGTCGTCGGCTATCCGCACGACATCAAGGGCCAGGGCATCTACGCCTATGTGACGCTGATGGCGGGCGAGAAGCCGAGCGAGGAACTGCGCAAGGAGTTGGTCGGCTGGGTGCGCAAGGAGATCGGCCCCATCGCCTCGCCCGATATGATCCAGTTCGCCCCCGGGCTGCCGAAGACACGCTCCGGCAAGATCATGCGCCGTATCTTGCGCAAGATCGCCGAGGGCGAGTTCGGCAATCTCGGCGACACCTCGACGCTGGCCGAACCGGCGGTGGTCGACGATCTGGTCAACAACCGGCAGAACAAGAAGGCGGCCAAGGCGGGAGCGTAGCTTTTTGCCTCTCCCCGTTTACGGGGAGAGGTAAGAACCAGCGGCCTTTTGAACCCCATTTACGCTAATTCGATCTTTCACCCGAGACGTCCGCGCGCCGCATTATTATCGCGCCCGTGAACGATTGCGGGCGTTGGACATGGTTACCGTACTCAATCGGATGGCGGTTTTCGTCGCGTTTGTGCTGGCCTTCGCGCTGCTGGCAGCCGCGGCGCATGCGGCAACGCACGAGGTCGTGCCGATCGCCGGCTTCCAGCCGGGAACCATCGTGATCAAGACCGCTGAGCGCCGGCTTTACTACGTCATCGATCGCTACCGCGCGCTGCGCTTCCCGGTCGGCGTCGGTCGCACCGGCAAGACCTGGACCGGCACCGCCCGCATCGAAGGCAAATACGTCAAGCCGGCGTGGGCGCCGCCACAGGAAATCCGCCGCGACCATCCCGGTCTGCCGAAAGTCATTGCCGGCGGCGCCGCCAACAATCCCATGGGCGTCGCCGCTCTCACCATGCGCGGCGGTGAATACGCCATCCACGGCACCAACCGGCCGGCCTCGATCGGCGGCTTTGTCTCCTACGGCTGCATCCGCATGTACAACAGCGATATCCGCGAGCTCTATCGCCTGGTGAATATCGGCACGCCCGTGATCGTGGAACGCTGATCATGCGCCGTTTGTTCGCAATGCTGATCGCGTTCGCCGCGCTGATGACGCCGCTCACGGCGCAGGCGCGCGAGATAGTGCCGTTTCACGGCTACGAGCCCGGCACCATCGTGGTGGAAACCGGCGCGCGCCAGCTTTTTTACGTGCTGCCCGGCGGCCAGGCGATCCGCTATCCGGTCGGCGTCGGCCGCGCCGGCATGGCCTGGCACGGGCGCGCCTATGTGGCGGAGAAATTTCGCCATCCGGCCTGGGCCAGAGAGCCGGGCGTCACGCCGACGATTCCCGGCGGCTCGCCGCGCAACCCGATGGGCGCCGCCGCGCTCGGCCTCGACCGCGGCAACTACGCCATCCATGGCACCAACGATCCGTCTTCAATCGGCGGCTTCGTCTCGCACGGCTGCATCCGCATGTACAACGCCGACATTATGGATCTTTACGCGCGCGTGCCGATCGGCGCCGAGGTTGCCGTCATTCGGTGATGGCCGCTAACGCGCCGGTTCACCCGCACCAGCTTTCGCGCCGGCCACCGGAATAGCGCCGGGCAAATCCGCCCTGCAGCATCGCCGCCGACACGTCGGGCGTGCGCGCGGTCGACACATCCGCATCGACGCGGCCGCCATATTTGTCCTGGCCGATGCGCGAAATACCGACCTCGCCTTCCGCCAACAGCCGCGCCAGCGCCTCGCGCGCACCCACCGCCTTGATGCGCTCGTCGTCGCAACGCGCGCGCATTTCCGGTGCGTCGATGCCGCGCAGGCGCACGCGCGTGGTGATCGCCATGCCCGGCCAGACATGCACCCGCGCCTCGAAAGTGTCGCCGTCGAGCACGCGCACCACCTCGGCCGGCTGCCCGCTGCGCAGCGCGGATGCCGGAGCCGTCGAGCGCGGCTCGACCGCGCTGGGCGCGGCATCGCCGCGGCTGGCGGCAGCCGGCGCCAGCAATGCGCCGGCGGTCAGCCCGGCGGCAAAGGCGATAGCCGCCAAAAGCAATCCGCCGCCATGCCGCGGATGCGCGAAGGACCTGAACATGCTCCTAGGTATAACGTCCGCAGGTCGATTCGCTAGCGCAATCTAAGGGTGTATCGTTTGATTTTTCTACTAAACCTAGGCGGGTGGTCGGCCTAAAGCTGTGAACGGATGGCATTTTCCGCCCACGTCTTCGCGCGCCGGCCACAATTCGTGGCAATGATCGGCACATGGCGCGCCCGCGCACCTCTCCGCAACCGGAAGTTCCCGGCCTCACCGCCCGACGCATCGCCGCCGACATTCTCGACGGCGTCCTGCGGCGCAAGATCGCGCTCGACGAGCAATTGTCCGGCAAGACCGCGCATCCCGGCCTTGCTGGGCTCGCCGACCGCGACCGCGCGCTGATGCGGCGGCTTGCCGCCACCGTGCTGCGCCGGCTCGGCACCTTGCGTCATCTGCTCGGCGGCTTTCTCGACAAGGGCTTTCCGGCCGACGCGCCGCGCGTGGAAACCATCCTGCTGATCGGCGCCGCGCAGATCCTCTGGCTCGAGGTACCCGACCATGCCGCGGTCGATCTGTCGGTGCGCCTGGCGCAGGCCGACCGGCGCGCCGCGCGCTATGCCGGCCTGATCAATGCCGTGCTGCGCCGCGTGGCGCAGAGCCGCGATGCCAAGCCGGCCAATAACGTGGCGCGCGACACGCCGAAATGGCTGCTCGGGCGCTGGAGCCAGCACTACGGCGCCGACACCGCGCGCGCGGTCGCCGCCGCCAACGGCCACGAGCCGGCGCTCGATCTCACCGTCAAATACGACGCCGAATCCTGGGCCGAGCGCCTGCGCGGCCGCGTATTGCCGACCGGAACGGTGCGCACTTTCGCACATGGCGCGATCTCGCTGCTGCCGGGTTTTAGCGAAGGCGCCTGGTGGGTGCAGGACGCCGCCGCCTCGCTGCCGGCGCGCCTGTTCGGCGACGTGCGCGGAAAAAGCATCGTCGATCTCTGTGCGGCGCCCGGCGGCAAGACCGCGCAGCTCGCCTTCGCCGGCGGCCGTGTCACCGCGGTCGATCGCTCGCCGGCGCGGCTCGCCCGCCTGCGCGAGAATCTGGCGCGGCTCGAGCTGCAGGCCGATACGGTCGCCACCGACGTGCTGGAATGGCAGCCGCCGAACGGTGCGGCGTTCGATGCCGTACTGCTCGACGCGCCCTGCTCTTCGACCGGGACCATCCGCCGCCACCCTGACGTGCCGTGGCTCAAGAGCGAGGCCGACATTTCCCTGCTCACCGCTTTGCAGAAGCGATTGCTCGACAGCGCCGTCGAACTGCTCAAGCCCGGCGGCACGCTGGTTTATTGCGTCTGCTCGCTCGAGCCGGAGGAAGCCGAGGAGCAGATCGCGGCCCTGCTGGCGCGTAACCCGCACGTTGCGCGCGCGCCAGTCGTAGCGCCTGAAGTCGCCGGCCGCGCCGAATTCCTCACCGCCGACGGCGACCTGCGCACGCTGCCGCTGCAATTGCCCGACCCCGATCCGCGCTGGGGCGGCCTCGACGGCTTTTATGCCGCCCGTCTGACCCGTCGGGACGCTTGAAAACCCCATTATCCGCCCGCCGGGCGGCCATATTGGACCTTTGGCGACCCTTCGCTATCTTGTGGAATGCGCGCGAGAATCAGGCCGCCCTAGTGTCGTGGATATGAAGTTCCTCCAGAGATCGTTGCAAGCTCGTGGAGGAACTTCAAACCCAAAACCACACTAGAATCATAAACTTGCTAGTGTCCTTTTGATTCCGAAGTTCGCATCAGAGGATACCGCATGTTCCTGCGAACTTCGGAATCGGGACACTAGTGCCCTACCCCGGATTTACACCCGTCCCGGACTGCCCGGCCGCCCGAACCGGCGCCGTAACCCCGCACAATACGCCCTTGCCGTGTTAGAAATAGCCTCATGGACGGGTGCGGTTGAGGCTTAGCTCAGTGCACAATGGGGCGCAAGCCGACAATCGGCGGCATCCACGGGCGCGGCCGGCGTAAAAGCCCCATAATTGACAGGGGGATAAGCCGCCCTCGAT
>JBOHII010000354.1:0-2413 GCA_050725955.1 Pseudolabrys sp.
CCAATGCAATGCATCGGCCAATGCCCGAAGCAGCGCCGGTCACCATCGCCTTTCTTGCGCGGAGAATTTTCATTTTGAGGAAAGATCGAACGTTAGGCCTGGATGTGGTCAACCGAGTGAGTGCACGCCCTGAATTATCCGCGGCGGCGTTCCTCGCCCGGCGCCCGATGCGCGAGATAAGCGAGCAGTTTCATCTCGCGGCGTCCGCGCGTCACGGTATCGAGCACCAAACCGATCGCCCCCGACAGGAACGCCAGCACCATCAGCCCGGTGGACAGGATGGCGGTCGGCAGCCGCGGCACCAGTCCGGTCTCGACATAAGTGATGAACACCGGCACCGCGAAGCCGACCGAGGCGATCGCCAGCGCGAGCCCAATGCCGGTGAAGAACGGCAACGGCCGCTCGGCGCGATAGATGCTGACAATGGTACGCAGGATGCGGTAGCCGTCGCTCCAAGTGTTGAGCTTGGAGGCCGAGCCTTCCGGCCGCGCGTAGTAAGGCGTGTCGATCTCCGCCACCGCCAGCCCCAGTTCCAGCGCGTGCACGGTGAGCTCTGTCTCGATCTCGAAACCGCCCGACAACACCGGAAACGATTTCACGAAGCGGCGCGAGAATACCCGGTAGCCCGACAGCATGTCGTTGAAGGTGGGGCCGAACATGGAGGCGACGAAGGCGGTCAGTAGCCGGTTACCGGCCCGATGCCCGGCGCGGTAGGCGGCCTGCTCGCGGTCGACCCGATTGGCGACCACCATGTCGAGCCGGTCCTCGAGCAGGCGGTCGATCATGGCGGGCGCGCTCGGCGCATCGTAGGTGGCGTCGCCGTCGACCACCACGTAGATGTCGGCCTCTACATCGGTGAACATGCGCCGCACCACGAAGCCTTTACCCTGGTGCGTTTCCCGGAATACCTCGGCGCCGGCGGCACGCGCCGCGGCCGCGGTATTGTCCGTCGAATTATTGTCGAATACGAAAATCGCCGCCGTTGGCAACGCGGCGCGGAAGTCCTTGACCACCTTTGCGATCGCCACTTCCTCGTTGTAGCAAGGCACCAGTACGGCGATCTTGTACCGGTCGAAGCGGCCCGATTTGGCCGCCGCCGAGTTTGCAGAACGGTTCGCCAATCGGAGCCCCCTTGCCTGTTCCGCGCGACACAATGCGGTGATACTGCAATCTAACGCACTTGCCCCGTTAACACAGCGTTTCTATGCTCGCTTAAAATTTTGACCCCGGAGAGCTATTTTGGCCGTCGTCGTTCCATTTGAAAGTCCGCAAGGCACCTCGATCGAGCGTCTTGCCGAACTGGTGGCACCGGACATGGAGCGAGTCAACGCGACGATCATCGCGCGCACCGGGTCGGACGTGGCCATGATCCCGGAGGTCGCCAACCATCTGATTTCCTCCGGCGGCAAGCGGCTACGGCCCATGCTGACGCTGGCCATGGCCAAGCTCGCCGGCTATTCCGGCGACGGCCACGTCAAGCTCGCCGCCGCGGTCGAATTCATGCACACCGCGACCTTGCTGCACGACGACGTGGTCGACGAAAGCGACATGCGCCGCGGCAAGCTCGCCGCCCGCATGTTGTGGGGAAATGAGGCGAGCGTGCTGGTCGGCGATTTCCTGCTCGGCCAGGCCTTCAAGATGATGGTCGATGTCGGCAATTTGCACGCGCTCGATATTTTGTCCTCGGCCGCCGCGGTGATCGCGGAAGGCGAGGTGATGCAGCTTGGCGCCGCCAAGAACACGGCCACCAATGAGGACGAATATCTTTCGGTGATCCGTGCCAAGACCGCGGAACTGTTCGCCGCCGCCTGCGAGGTCGGTCCAGCGCTGGCGGACAAGAACAAAGCCGAGCTCGCCGCCTGCCGTTCGTTCGGCATGAATCTCGGCATCGCCTTCCAATTGGTCGACGACGCACTCGACTACGGCGGCAAGTCGGCCAAGCTCGGCAAGAACGTGGGCGACGATTTCCGCGAGGGCAAGATCACTCTCCCGGTGGTGCTGTCATTCCGCCGCGGCACCGAGAGTGAACGCGCGTTCTGGAACCGTACGCTCGGCAAGGGCGAGATCAACGACCGCGATCTCGATGCCGCCATCGCGCTGATGGCCAAGCATCACGCCATCGAGGATACGGTCGGACGCGCCCGCCATTACGGCGCCATCGCAACCGACGCGCTTGCCTTGGTGCCGCCGTCGGCGATCAAAACGGCGCTGGAAGAAACCGTCGCCTTTTGCATTGCGCGCGCGCACTAAGGCGCGCCGGCAGTCTCACCAGTTGGTATTCGCCGAATAGCCTGTCGTCGGATCGCGCATCAATTGAAAGCGGATATTCGGGTCGGGGTCCTGGCCAACATACTTGCCGTAGGCATAGACCGGCGGCGAGCAGCCATTGGGCCGTGGCGCGGGCGAACCGGGC
>JBOHII010000355.1:0-3819 GCA_050725955.1 Pseudolabrys sp.
GCATGACATGTACCGTTCGCCCAACGGCACCATCCGCAACATCCTCGGCGGCGTCATCTTCCGCGAGCCGATCATCTGCAAGAACGTGCCGCGCCTGGTGCCGGGCTGGACCAAGCCGATCATCATCGGCCGCCACGCTTTTGGCGACCAATACCGCGCCACCGACTTCAAGATCCCCGGCCAGGGCAAGGTGACGCTGAATTTCGTCGGCGCCGACGGCACCAAGATCGAGCGCGAGGTGTTCGACTTCCCCGCCAGCGGCATCGTCATGGGCATGTTCAACCTGGACAACTCGATCCGCGATTTCGCCCGCGCCTCGATGAACTACGCGCTCAACCGCAGCTACCCGCTCTACCTGTCGACCAAAAACACCATCCTCAAGGTTTATGACGGCCGCTTCAAAGACATCTTCCAGGAGGTCTTCGACAAGGAGTTCAAGGCCGAGTTCGACAAGAAGAACATCACTTACGAGCACCGGCTGATCGACGACATGGTAGCGGCCGCGCTGAAATGGTCGGGCGGCTATGTCTGGGCCTGCAAGAACTATGACGGCGACGTGCAGTCCGACACCGTGGCGCAAGGTTACGGCTCGCTCGGGCTGATGACTTCGGTGCTGGTGACGCCGGACGGCAAGACGGTGGAAGCGGAAGCTGCCCACGGCACCGTTACCCGTCACTACCGCCAACACCAGAAGGGCGAGGAGACCTCGACCAATTCCATTGCCTCGATCTTCGCCTGGACGCGCGGCCTTGCCCATCGCGCCAAGCTCGACAACAACGAGCAACTCGCCAAATTCGCCGCGACGCTGGAGAAAGTCTCCGTCGATACGGTGGAAGCGGGCTATATGACCAAAGACCTGGCGACGCTGATCGGTCCCGATCAGAAGTGGCTGTCTACCACCGGCTTCCTCGACAAGGTCGACGAGAACCTGAAGAAGGCGATGGCGTAGGCCGAGCGGCGGGCGCGGCGCAGCACCGCTACTTCGCCGAAAACCTAATACAGCCTGACCGCATAGACCGGCGGCAAATGGGCATTCACCAGCGTCCAGGCCTCGCCGGCGTTCTCGCTCACCCACAGGCCGCCGGTGGTCGAGCCCATGGCAAGCTGGCGCCCGCTGTTGTCGACATCGAGGCCGTGGCGGTAGATCAGGTCGTAGGCGTCCTTCTGAGGAAGTCCGGCGCGAAACGATTGCCACGTCTTGCCGCCGTCGCTGGTGCGCGTCACGGCGAGCGCGCCGTCGCGCGGCAGGCGCAGTTCGTCCTTGATGGCGGGCACGAACCAGGCGGTGAGCGGGTCTTTCGGATGCGCCACCACGGCAAAGCCGAAATCGTCGACCGGTAGCTTGAGCTGCGTCCAGGTGCGGCCGGTATCGGTCGAGCGGAAAATGCCGCAATGATGTTGCATCCACATCGTATCGGGCGAGCCGGCGCAACGCGCGACGCGATGCGGGTCTTGCGATTCGAGCGCGCCGGCCTGTTCCGGCGGCAGGTAGCTCGCGATCATGCCCTTGCCGTGCAGCGCCCAGCTTCCGCCGCCGTCGTTCGACTCCCACACGCCGCCGCAGGAAATCCCGACAAACATGCGGTTTGCGTCGCGCGGGTCGGGCAGAATGCTGTGAATGCCGGCGTCGTCATAGCCGCCGCCGAACCATTTCTCGCGCTCCGGCACATTCCACAGCGCGGCAACCTGCTGCCAATGCTCGCCGCGATCGTCGGAGCGAAACAGTCCTGCCGGCAACGCGCCGGCCCAGAGCCGGCCGGGCTCGTTTGCACCGCCGGCCTCCAGCGTCCAGACCTGGAACAGCGTCGGGGAGCCGGCGGCGTCCGTTGGAAAGGCCGGCGCGTCGAGTTCCTGCCAAGTTCGGCCGTCGTCGTCCGAGCGATGCAATTTGCTGCCGAAATGGCCGTGCCTGAGCATGGCGTAGAGCGTGCCGTCGCGCGCATCGTGCAGCGTGGCGGTGACCGGTACGCCGGGGAAGCCCGCGCGCGCGATGCTCCAGCCGCCGTTTGCGCGCCCGAGCTGCAGCAATCCCTTGCGCGTCGCAACCAGCATGCGTTCAGACATGGATCAACCTCCCGAAAGTGCCTGCATGACGTAGAGCTTGGAGTCCGGGCGGATGCTTTGCGCGAGCGCTGCTTCGCGCGGCAGCCTTTTGCCGTCGGCGAAGATGCACACGTGCTTGCGTAGTTGCCCGCGGTCGTCGAGCACATAGCCGCGCACATGCGGCAATTCGGCGAACACCTGCCCGAGCGCGGCGCCGACGGTGTCGCCGCCGGCCGTCAGCGGACCGTTCGGCACCAGTTCGCGCAGCCAGGCGGTGAAATGAAGTTCGGCCATCTTGACTCACGTGGTTCCCGGCCGGCGCCGCTACTCAATTTCCTTCTCCCCTTGTGGGAGAGGTCGGCGAGCCGGAGCGAAAGCGAAGGCGAGCCCGGGTGAGCGGTCATTATATCAATATCACGCAAGCCTGGACCCCTCACCCGGATCGCGCTCGGATTGCCTCCGCGCGATCCACCCTCTCCCACAAGGGGAGATGGCAAGAGTGCCTGGCTCCCGCCAGCGGTTCCGCCAAGCAGTTCACCCGCCCAGCGCCTGCTCGATGGCTTTGAGCGCCGCGTCCGCCTTGGAACCGTCCGGGCCGCCGGCCTGCGCCATATCGGGACGGCCGCCGCCGCCCTTGCCGCCGAGCACGGCCGCGCCCGCTTTCACTAGGTCCACCGCGTTGAAGCGCTTGGTGAGGTCCTCGGTGACGCCGACCACCAGCCCAGCCTTGCCGTCCTCGGTGAGGCCGACAATGGCGACGACGCCGGAACCGACCTGCTTTTTGCCCTCGTCGGCCATGCTGCGCAGGTCCTTGAGCTCGATGCCGGAGACCGAGCGCGCGATCAGCTTCACGCCATTGACCTGGCGCACGCCGTCGTCGCCGCTCTTGGCCGCCGCCCCGCCGCCCATGGCCAGTTTCTTGCGCGCGTCAGTGAGTTCGCGCTCGAGTTTCTTGCGCTCGTCGAGCAGCGATGCGAGCCGCGCCGGCATTTCCTCCAGTGAAACCTTAAGTTCAGCGGCGGCGGTCTTGGCCAGTTGAACCTGTTTGTTAGCCGTTTTCCGCGCCGCCTTGCCGGTGAGCGCCTCCAGCCGGCGCACGCCGGCCGCCACCCCTGAGTCGGTCAGTCCGTTGATCAAGCCGATATCCCCGGTGCGCCGGACATGGCTGCCGCCGCAGAGTTCCACCGACCAGCCGAGCGCATTGCCGGAACCCTCGCCCATCGCCACCACCCGCACTTCGTCACCGTATTTCTCGCCGAACAGCGCGCGCGCGCCGGAGGCCCGCGCATCGTCGAGCGCCATCGGCCGGGTGGTCACCGGGGAATTCTGCAGCACGATATCGTTGGCGACGTCCTCGACGCGCTCCAATTCGGCCGCGGTCATCGGCTTGGGGTGCGAGAAGTCGAAACGCAGCCGGTCGGGCGCAACCAGCGAACCCTTCTGCGCCACGTGATCGCCGAGCACCTGGCGCAGCGCCTCGTGCAACAGGTGCGTGGCGGACTGGTTCTGTCTTATGGCGGTGCGGCGCGCATGGTCGACGTCCAGAAGCAGCGGATCGCCGACTTTTACGGCGCCCTCCTCGACCTTGACGAAATGCACGATCAGATCGCCGGCGTTTTTCTGCGTATCGGTGACGGTGAGCCGCACGCCCTCGCGCCGCATCTCGCCGGTGTCGCCGACCTGGCCGCCGCTCTCGCCGTAAAACGGCGTCTGGTTCATCACCACCGCGCCGCTGTCGCCTTTCTTCAGCTCGGCGACCTCCCTGCCGTCGCGCAC
>JBOHII010000356.1:0-5628 GCA_050725955.1 Pseudolabrys sp.
CCCCAGCGGGGAGAGGGAGCGCGCTGAGTTCGCGGCTCTGTTTCCATTTAAACCTAAAATGCACTAGCGCATTGCGTAGGACGGCTTCGGCAGCAGGATCGCCCAGCCGACCGTGACGTCGCCCGGCCCGCGCCGGTAGGGCAAAGTGAACGGCGGCTGCACGGCGGCGTCGCCGGCGATGGTGCGCAACTCCGGCGGCATCACGTGCGGATCGCCGGCGGTCCAAACCACCGCGGCGCCGCGCGCCTTGAGATCCTTGAGATCGATCCACGGCGCGCGCGCCGGCTTGCCGTCGATCAGAACGCGCGGATGGCTCGGCGCATAATGCTCGACATTGCCGCCGTCCAACATGCTGCCGATGACATAGGTCGGCAGTTTGCCGGTGACGGCGCGGTAGCCGTCCGAGATTTGGCGCGCGAGATCGCTGCCCGGGAAGAACACCGCGCGGTAGCGATGGTCGAATTGCGGCAGCACCGCGTAATTGGCGATGAAGGCGAGCGCCAGCCCGGCGAACACCACCGCCCAGACGGCGAGCACGCGGGCGAGCGTGCGTGCGTCGAAAGCGCGGCGGGCGGTGAGCACGATCCATAAGCCCAGGAACAGCCAGAGCGGATAGCCCCACATCGCCACGGTGCCGCGCCCACTCAGCGCCGACAGCCCCAGCACCGTCGCCATCGGCCCGAAGGCGAGCAGCGTGACGATGCGCATGTCGAAGGCGTCGGCGCGGCTTGCAAGCGCCGCCTCGCCGGCTCGCGCACGCGGATAGAACAGCGGTGCCGCGATCGCCAGCGACGGCAGCAGGAAGAACAATTGGCTGACCGCGAATTGCAGCGGATGCCAGACATGATCGATCAATCCGCGCGAGGGCAGCGCGCGATGCTCGGCATAGGCAAACGGCAGGAAATCGTTCTGCACCAGCCAAATGAGATGCGGCGCCATGGTAATCAGCGCGGCGGCGATGGCGATATAGGGCCCCGGCGTTGCCAGCGTCTTACGGGCGTCGCGGTCGAGAATGACGAACAGCGCCAGCGGGATCGCCAGGACAGCCACGAAATATTTCGCCCATAGCGATATGCCGACCGCCAAGCCCAGCAGCAGCCAGTCCGTGGTCTGCCTGCCGCGCAGCGCGCGCCGGAAGGCAAAGCCCGCGAGCGCCCAGAACGGCAGTTGGATCACGTCGTGGTTGAACTTGGCGGCGGTGTAGTTGAAGTAGTGCAGGCCATCGACGATCAGCACCGCGGCGAGCGCCCCGATGGGGCCGGCAAGCGGCCTTGCCGCCATCCACACCACGGCGAGCCCGGCGACCACCGCCGTCTGCGCCAGCAGGTAATAGGCGAAGTCGTGGCCGACCAGCCGGTAGGCGATTTCGACAAGCCACCAGGGCAGCGGCGGCAGCTTGTCGTAGCCGAGCTGCCATTCGCGTCCGTAGGTCAGCGCCTCGATCAGGTCGAGCGGCAAATTGGGGTAGAGCAGGCTCGGCAGCAGGGTCCAGACCGCGGCATGCAGGCCCAGGAAGGCGGCGAAAGCCCGCCCCGGACGGGCGGCGATCCAGGCCAGGATGGGCAAGCTGCGGGGTTGCGGCATCGGCTCAAGGTCCACGGTCGCTCAAGTTCTTGCGAATAACGGGCGAATTGCCGTTACCATAGCAGGGGTTCGAGGTTGCGCGGAGCCGTGGCGTCATGGACATTGGTGCCGGGGAGCGCGAATCGGTTCCGCCGTTGCATGCGTAAGTCTAGGCGGGTCCCGCGGGATTAGCTCGATGCGACGTATAGGCGCCATCTTCGTTGCGATCTGCATGGTGCTCATCGCCTGCTCGCTCGGCGCCGTGCTCTATCTCGGCTTCAAGATCGAGCCGCGCATCGCGGCGATCGTGGCGCTGGCCGCGCTCACCGGCATGGCGCTGTTCAATGCCGTCAGCGGCCGGCTGCGCGACCGCGGCGATCTCGGCGACCAGATCTCCGATCTGTCGCGCGGCACCGCCGACCTCGCCCGCCAGGTGGGTGAGATCGGCCGCCGGCTCGCCGCCGTCGAAGGGCGGCTCGACAAGACCGTGGACCGTGCGCGCGGCGCGGTCGATCCGATCGCCGCCGAGATCGGCGAACTGGGCACGCTGGTGCGCCAGATCGCCGAAACGGTCGCCAGCCACGCCGCCGCATTGCAGCAGCAGGGCGCAGCGCCAGCGGCGGGCGAACTGCCCGTGGTCGCCGCGCGCGAAGCCGACGGCGCGCTGATACTCAGCGAAAGCGACGCGGTGGATGGCCGTCGCTTCCGCAATCTGAGCCGCGAGCGCATCGTCGACGTGATCGCCAAGGCGGTCGACGCCAATCGCATCGATCTTTATCTGCAGCCGATCGTTACCTTGCCGCAGCGCAAGGTGCGCTACTACGAGGCGTTGTCGCGCCTGCGCACTGAAGAGGGTGACATCGTTCCCGCCGGCGACTTCATCGACTATGCGGAAAGCGTCGGTCTGATGCCGAAGATCGACAACCTGTTGCTGTTCCGCTGCGTGCAGGTGACGCGCCGCCTGCAAATGAAAAGCCGCGACGTCGGCCTGTTCTGCAATATCAGCGCCTCGACGCTGAGCGATCCGGCCTATTTCCGCCAGGTCCTCGATTTCATGGATGCCAACCGCGCGCTCAACGGCGCGCTGATGTTCGAATTCACCCAAAGCGCCTATCGCGCCTTGGGGCCACTCGAGCACGAAAGCCTGCTCGCGCTCGCCGAACGCGGCTTCCGCTTTTCCATGGACCACGTCACCGACCTGCGCCTTGAGTTGAAGGAATTGGCCGAGCGCTCGTTCCGCTTCCTTAAAGTGCCGGCCGGCCTGCTGCTCAACGCCGCCACCGCCTCGCAGAGCGACATTCATCCGGCCGACCTTGCCGACCTTTTGGCGCGCTCCGGCATCGATCTCATCGCCGAACGCATCGAAAGCGAAAGCATGGTGGTCGATCTGCTCGACTACGACGTGCGCTTCGGCCAGGGCTTCCTGTTCTCGGCGCCGCGGCCGGTGCGCGCCGAGGCGTTGCAAAGTGCGGGCGGCGCGGCCGACGTTTCGCCACCGCCAGGCGAAGCGCCGGGCGAAATGGTCACGGCCCGCGCAGCCGCCGGCTGACGTGCCGTCTTGCCGCAATTGGTTCCGCATTTTGCGACGCTTGCCCCCGATTACGACGTGCTGCTCTGTGACGTCTGGGGCGTCGTGCACAACGGGCTTGCCGCCTTCCCGCACGCCTGCGACGCGCTGATGCGGGCGCGCGCCCGCGGCGCGACCGTGGTCCTGATCACCAATGCGCCGCGCCAGAGCGTGGTGGTGGCGCGGCAACTCGACGTGCTGCACGTTCCGCGCGAGACCTACGACGCCATCGTCTCCTCGGGCGACGTCACCCGCGCGGTGATCGAAGCGCGCCCCGGTCAAAAACTGTTCCATCTCGGGCCCGAACGCGACCGCTCGATGTTCACGGGGTTCGCCGTCGCGCCGCTCGAAAGCGCCGACTACGTGGTCTGTTCCGGGCTCGACAATGACGACGTGGAAACCCCGGACGACTACCGCGCCCGGCTGGAAATCATGCTCAAGCGCAAGCTGTTCATGGTCTGCGCCAATCCGGATGTCGTCGTGGAGCGGGGGCCGAAGCTCGTCTATTGCGCCGGCGCCATCGCCGATCTTTACGCGACCATGGGCGGCGAGGTGCTCTACGCCGGCAAGCCCTACAGGCCGATCTACGATATGGCGCTGGCCAAGGCGCGGGCCGCCGCGGGCCGCGAGGTTCCGGCGAGCCGTGTGCTGGCGATCGGCGATTCGGTGCGCACCGATCTCAAGGGAGCCCGCACGATCGGCGTCGATTTCCTGTTCGTGACGTCAGGCATCCACGCCGAGGAACTGGGCGGGCGCGAGCGGCCCGACCGCGCGGCGCTGGCGGTCGCCTTCGCCGCCGCCGGTGAAATGCCGAAGGCGGTGATGCGCGAATTGACGTGGTGAGATTAGCCTACGGGCGCTGTGGGCGTCGTCGGCGTCGGCCTGGCGCCGAACACCGCGTCGATCTTGCTCTTGAGCGTCTGCGCGTTGAAGGGTTTGACGATATAGTTCGAAACGCCTGCCCGCTTGGCGGCGATCACGTTCTCGGTCTTTGATTCCGCCGTCACCATGATGAACGGCGTCCCGGCAAGGTAGGGATCGCTACGCACCTCCTGCAACAGGTCGTAGCTGGTCATCGGCTCCATGTTCCAGTCGGAGATCACCAGGCCGTATTGGCGCGTGCGCATCTTGGCGAGCGCCGCGGTTCCGTCATTGGCTTCGTCGATATGTTCGAAACCGAGCTGCCGCAACAGGTTGCGGATGATGCGGATCATGGTGTTGTAGTCGTCCACGATCAGGATCGGTAGCGATGCGTCGACGGCCATGGCACTTTTCCCGCAATGGGGCCCCTGTAAACAGAGGACGCTATCCATCGGCATTGAATATCCGGTTAATTTGAAAATTTGTTAACGGCGCGCTAACCGTATTCGAGCGCGAAACCGCGGCATGACGCGAAAATGAGCAAAAGCACAGGCTTTCACACCGTGCGCGGTGACGCGCAGACGATCGATATCGGGCCGCTCGCCGGCGCCGTGGTGGCAATTGGAAATTTCGACGGCGTGCATCGCGGTCACCGGGCTGTGATCGGGGCGGCCTTATCGCGCGCCAAGTCGCTCGGCCGCAAGGCCGCGGCGCTCACTTTCTCGCCTCATCCACGGCTTTTCCTGCGGCCGCAGGACACGCTGTTCCAGCTCTCCAGCGAGCGCGACAAGTTGCGGTTGCTGGCGGCGAGCGGGCTCGACGGCGCCATCGTGATGAATTTCGACGCCGCGCTTGCCGCCACCACCGCGCAGGATTTCGTCGAGCGCATCCTTGCCGGACGCTTCGGCATCGGCGGCGCCGCGATCGGTTTCGATTTTCATTTCGGTCACAACCGCGCCGGCTCGCCCGCCTATCTCGCCGACGCGGGCGCGCGGCTCGGCTTTGCCGTCGACATCGTGCCGCCGCTGGAAGACGAGGGCCGTCCGGTGTCCTCCGGCGCGGTGCGCGCGGCCTTGAGTCAGGGCAAGGTGGTGGAGGCGGCCGAACTTTTGGGCGCGCCCTGGTTTGTTTCCGGCGAAGTCATCCACGGCGCAAAGCGCGGCCGCGACCTCGGCTTTCCCACCGCCAATGTACGGCTCGATCCGGCCTGCGGCCTCAAGCACGGCATCTATGCGGTACGCGCCGGCATCGCCGGCAAGCGGTACGACGGGGTGGCGAATTTCGGCGTGCGGCCGATGTTCGAGGATAGTGCGCCGCTGCTCGAAGTGTTCCTGTTCGACTTCGACGGCGACCTCTACGGTCAGGTCATCGATGTCGCCTTCATCGGCTGGATCCGCCACGAGCAGAAGTTCGAATCGGTCGAGGTGCTCAAGCGCCACATCCTGGCGGACAGCGCGCAGGCGCGGGACGCCCTCAAGCGGGCCGGCAAGGCGTTTCCCAAGCTGGGGGAGATTTAGCTTAATTTCCATCTCCCATGGGAGAGGGCGGGTGAGGGGTTATGGCCTCACAATAGACTGTAACCCCTCATCCGGCTCGTGCTCGCTATCGCTCCGCACTCGCCACCCTCTCCCTATGGG
>JBOHII010000357.1:0-2419 GCA_050725955.1 Pseudolabrys sp.
TCGTTCCCTGGAGCCCGGAAAATCAGGCCAATGCCCGCGGTTACGCCGAAGAGCATTGCGCAGCTTATGGCAAGGTTCCGGAAATTGGCCGTATTTACGCGCGTCCCGGCGAATACATCAGCTTCACCTGTCACTTCGCCAATGACGGCCCCAGCTTCCGCTATTCGCACTAAAGCGCCGGCGGCGCTTATCCTAAACCATTCCTTAACGGGCCGCCGCTAGCCTTGGCATGACGGTATCGGGCTCGCGCCCGGGGCCCGGGGCAGCATGGTTCGCATCGATTTCAATCGTCTGCGTTTCCTCGTCATCGACGACAACGCGCATATGCGCCGCATGCTGCGCACGCTGTTGCACGGCTTCGGCGTGCGCGAGGTGCATGAATCGGAAGACGGCGCGGCGGGGCTTGAGGCCTTCACCCACCACGTGCCCGACATTGTGATCACCGATTGGGCGATGCCGATCTTCGACGGGCTCGAGCTCACACAGATGATCCGCCAGCCCTGCGCCAACGCCAATCCTTACGTCCCGATCATCATGCTCACCGGCCATTCGGAGAAAAGACGCGTTTTCGCGGCGCGCGATGCCGGCATCACCGAATTTCTCGCCAAGCCGATCTCGGCCAAGAGTCTCTATGAGCGCATCGTCAACGTGGTTGCCAATCCGCGCCCGTTCATCAAAACCAAAACCTATTTCGGCCCGGATCGCCGCCGCAGCGTCAATCCAAATTATGTCGGCACCGAGCGCCGCAAGGGCGGTAAGGCCGACATCATCAAGCAGACGCCCTTATTCGAGAAGGTCCGCTCCCCCGGCTGACCAGGCAGAGACCCACTATGGCCCCCCCGAACAAAAATATCACGGAGATCGCAACCTACGGCGATCATGAGATCATCACGCCGGAAAACAAGCTGCGCAAAGCGGTCGCCATCAAGAAATATTCGTCCGCCGAGGACGACCCGGTCGCGCGCGCGGAAAAGGCGCTGGCCGAGTTGTCAACCGAATTCTCCAGCTGGATGGAGACCGAATGCGAACGGCTCGACAAAGCTCGCCGCAATATCGCCGCGAGCGGATTCGGCAAGGCGAACAAGGAAGCATTGTTCCACGCCGCCCATGACATCAAGGGCGAGGCCGCGACCTTCGGATTTCCGCTCGTCGCGGTGGCCGCCGACAGCCTGTGCCGGCTGATCGAGCATACACCCGACGCGGCCCGCATTCCGGTCCGGCTGGTGGACCAGCATGTGGACGCGGTGCGCGCGATCTACCGCGAATACGCCCGCTCCGACGCCAAGCAGCTTGCCGGCGAGTTGACCAAGCGGTTGCGCGTGGTCACCGACGAGTTCTTGACGCACGAGAACCGCGGCCGGCCGGACGTGCTGCAACAGATCATGGGCCCGTCGATCGCGCCGGAATGAGCGGCGAAGGCGGCCCAAAGCGTCATTTCGATTCAAAGGGCTATGGCTTGCCCGGCAATGACCGGCAGAGCGCTAGGCCACCAAACGCGTGTCGTCGTCGTAGGGCACGACTTCGGCGGCAATATCGTTGGCCACCAGATCGTCGCAGAACATGCGTGCTTCCTCGCGCGCGGCTTCGACCAGGAACCGCCGCAGCAGCGCCAAGAGCGACGCCAAATCGCGGCCGCGTTCGGCCGCGCAGGCCGCGAGCACGCGCTCGACCATGCGCCGCTTGAGCCGCGCCACCCCGCTTTGCTCGCCGATAAGCGCGCCCTCGCGCATGGCCGCGATCGCTTCGCGGAACGCGGGGTAAGCCAGATCCGGCAGCCCGGCCTTGCTGTAAAGTGCGCCAAACCCGGAAATGTTGCGGTCGTGGATATAGCTGGTGACGCGATCGAGCGGCAGGCCGGACAATTCCGCCAGCGCCTCCTCGAAGAGCACTAAGTTGCCGGAGAGCAGCGCGCGCAGGATCATGCCGGCGGTGAGCTGCCCGCTCTGGCGCAGATGCTGCACCAAGGCGCCCACCTCCTCGTATGGCGTCTCGGCAGCGAGCGCGACGGTGACCTTCTCGCAGGCCTCGCGCGCAGCGTCTTCCGCGTGTTCGGGGCCAAGCCATTGCCGCCCTGCGACGTAACCGGCGAGCGTCTGTGACAGTTTTGCAAGCAGCGCCTGACGCGTCGCCATCGGTAAATCGCCACGGGTGAGCAGAGGTTCGCGGATCGCCGCCAGATGGCCGAAGCGTTCGATAATGCGGTCAACGGAGAACGATGCGATGTCGGCGTCGAGATTTTCCAAGAGCGCGAGACAAGCCTGCGCCGAGCCGACTTCGGCGATGGCCGCGGCCACCGAGCGCGGCAGCATGGCGCGGTTGGCAATGGCCACCTGCGCCACCGGCTGCGCGGTCGCCACCCGGTCGATCAAATCGCCTTCGGGCAACAGCGGCGAAAGCGCCAGAATCGACATCGCGATTT
>JBOHII010000358.1:0-6705 GCA_050725955.1 Pseudolabrys sp.
GGCGACCAGTTCCGGTCCGATGGTGCCGAACTTGACCGGTTTCTTGGTCATGCGCTGCGCCACCTTCCACATCTCTGTGTATTGCAGCTCGCCGCGCGTGACCGGCCCGTTGATGCCGGGCATCACGCGCGCTTCCAGATAATCGTGCAGGATGTGGCCGGGCGGGAACATCAGGCCGCCCTTGCCGGCCGGTGTCGGCGCCGGATGCTTGTCAAAGCCGCCCATGTGGCGCGGCGGATAATTGGTCCAGCTCTGGCCGCCGACGTCCGAGTCGAAATGCGCATCGCCGTCGGTGACGATGTCGAGCCCGGCCAATTCCTGCTCGTGCAGATAGATGCCGACCGTATCGACGTATTGCTCGCGGAACTGGTTGTTCACCATCGCGTCGAGGAAGCTGCGGCCGCCGAGATTTTGCGTGTACCAGCTCGGCCGCGGCAGCGAGCCGGTGATGGTGGTCGGCAGCACGATATCCTTGGTCCCGCGCAGCATCGAATTCCTCCCCAAAATGTCAGACGAGCCGTTTGCGGCGCGTCACCCTTCACCCCATATTAGAACCGCGCCGACGCGGAAGGAAACCGATCGTCGTCAAGCGCGGCATTGCCCACCGGTGTGGGCAGCGTGGAATCTCTGCTATAGTTGCAGCATGGACAAGAAAACCGACGGCTACATCATCCGTCCCAACCCGGCCGATCCGCGGCTGACCGAACGCGTTGCCGGCATCGACCAGACCGGCGCCCGGATCGAGACCTCGGTGACGGTCGAGCGTGCGTTGACGATTTTCCTCAACAGCCAGGAAATCGTCACCGCCATGACCATCGGCGACTATCCGGAATATCTCGCCACCGGCTATCTGCTCAACCAGAACATGCTGTTGCCGGACGACACGGTCACCGGCGTCGATTACGACGAGGAACTCGCCGTCGTCGTGGTGCGCACCAAACGCAAGACCAATTACGAGAAAAAGCTCAAGAAGAAAGTGCAAACGAGCGGCTGCGCGCAGGGCACCGCGTTTGGCGACCTGATGGAGGCGCTGGAAAACGTCTCGCTGCCGAAGGCCAAGCTGCGCACGTCCTGGCTTTACAAGTTGACGCACGTAATCAACACCACGCCGTCGCTTTATCTGGAGGCCGGCGCCATCCACGGCTGCGTGCTGGCGAAGGAAGACCGGCCGCTGGTCTATATGGAAGACGTCGGCCGCCATAACGCGGTCGACAAGATCGCCGGCTGGATGTTCAAGGAAAAGGTGAAGGCCGCAGACAAGATTTTCTACACCACCGGAAGGCTCACCTCCGAAATGGTAATCAAGACGGTGCGCATGGGCATTCCGATCCTGATCTCGCGCTCCGGCTTCACCGCCTGGGGCGTGGAGCTGGCGCGCAAGGCGAATTTAACGCTGATCGGCCGCGCGCGGGGAAAGCGCTTTGTCGCGCTCGCCGGCGAGGACCGCATCGTGTTCGATCAGGACCTCGCCTTTGTGGAAGAAGAAAGCTCCAAGCACCGCCGCAAGGCCGCCGTGCATGACGAGTAAATCTATTCTGTCATTCCGGGGCGCGCCGAAGGCGCGGACCCGGAATCCAGACATTAGCGCCGAACCTGCTTTCGGATTCCGGGTTCGCCGCTTCGCGGCGCCCCGGAATGACCGCTGACGATGACTGACGTCCCCGCTCCCCCCACCCTCGGCCTGGTGCTTGCCGGCGGTCTCGCGCGCCGCATGGGCGGCGGCGACAAGGCGCGCATCGAGATCGGCGGCATTTCCATTCTCGATCGCGTGCTGGCGACACTGTCGGGCCAGTGCGTTGACATCATCATCAATGCCAATGGCGACCCGGCACGCTTTGCCGACACCGGCTGCGTCGTGGTGCCCGACAATGTGCCGGACTATCCCGGCCCGCTCGCCGGCATTCTCGCCGGGCTCGACTGGCTCGCCGGGCAGAACAACGGTATCGAATGGCTGCTCAGCGTGCCCGGCGACTGCCCGTTCCTGCCCGACGACCTGGCGGAGCGGCTGCATGCAGCCCGGCGCAAGCTGGGGACCGGCGTCGGCCTCGCCTGCGCCCGCTCCGGCGAGTGGCGCCATCCGGTGGTCGGCCTGTGGCCGCTGGCGCTGCGCGCGAGCCTGCGCAAGGTGCTGGTCGAGGAGGGCCTGCGCAAGATCGAGGTGTGGACGGCGCGGCATGGCGTCGCCGTTGCCGATTGGCCGGCCGAGCCGGTCGATCCGTTTCTCAACGTCAACACACGCGAGGACGCCGAGCGGGCGGAGCGCATTGCGCTGCAGCATTCCGGACTCTGAAATCTTGACCGGCCTCGCATCGCCCCGATCTCTGATATAGTCGCAAGCTACGGGGCGTCCGGGAGAGGTATTATCACCATGAAAGCATTCATCGTTGCCTGCGTCGCGGTCATCGTCATCGCGGTGATCGGCGGGATCGTGCTCAACGGTGTGCAGGAGCCGGCCGACCAGGCCTTCAGCACATCCGCGGTCCGGCTCGGCTGAGTTCGTTCACGATCAGCCGATGAGCGCCGCGTAGGACAAAAACCCGACGCGGGCGCCCGGCTCGATTGACGTTACGTCCTCGGCAAATTCCAGGAGCCCATCGGTTTCCGTCAGTGACGTTAGGATGCCGGCGCCGTCCTGCGGGTGTTTGACCGCCTCGATCTCGCCGTCGCTGCCCGGCCGCAGCGCCACCCGCACGTATTCGCGGCGGTCTTTTTTCTTTTTGTAGGCGAAGGCGGCGCGCACCGGCAGCGGCGTCAGCTGTTGCGCCCGCGCGCCGGCGAGCCGCCGCAGCAGCGGCTTCACGACTCGAACAAATGTCACGAATACCGCTACCGGATTGCCCGGCAGTCCGACAAAGGCGGCGCTGCCACCGCCGGGCGCCGGAATGACGCCCATCGCCACCGGCCGGCCCGGCTTGATGGCGACGCGCCAGAACACCAGTTTGCCGACGCGCTCGACCGCGCTGCGCACATGATCGGCTTCGCCGGTGGAAACGCCGCCAGAGGTGAGCACAAGATCGTGGCCGGCGGCTGCCGCTTGCAACCCGGTGGCGAGCTTGTTCGGATCGTCGGCGAGAATGCCAAGATCGGTCACCTGCGCGCCGAGCCGCGCCAGCAGCTCGTTCAACAGATAACGATTGGCATCGTAGATCGCGGCGCCGCCGCGCGGCGAGCCGGGCTCCACCACCTCGTCGCCGGTGGAGAATATCGCCACGTTCAGACGGCGCCGCACGTCGATTTCGCTAAGGCCGAGCGCGGCGGCGAGCGCGATGTGCTGCGGCTCCAGCACCGTGCCGGCCGGCAGCACGACATTGCCTTTCGGAACGTCCTCGCCGGCCAGCCGCCGGTTTGCGCCGAGCGGCAAGCCTTTCGGCACGATCACATTGTCGGCCTCGACCGTCACGTCTTCCTGCATGAATACTGTGTCGGCGTCCCGGGGCATGGCCGCGCCGGTGAAAATTCGTATGGCTTGTCCGGGCTTTAGCGCCACAGCCGCGGACGCGCCGGCGGTCAGCCGGCCGGCAATGGCGAGCCTCGTATCGCTGTCGCGCCGCAGATCGGCGTAGCGCACGGCATAGCCGTCGACCGCCGAATTATCGAACGGCGGCAGATCGACGGGCGCCTTGACGTCGGCGGCGATCACGCGGCCGCGCGCGCCGCGCAAGCTCACGCGCTCGGTTTCGGCGACCGGACTGACTCGCTCGCCGATCAACCGCTCCATCTCGGCGAGCGGCAGCAGCGGACCGGAAAACGCGAAACAGTCGTCGGTCAGTTGCGCCATGGCCCGCTCACTTTATTGCCGGCCCGATGGGCACCGCATGCTTGAGCAGGAGATCGGCGATGGCCTCGATGTCGTTGAGATCGACCACCGGGACGCGCGCCGCCGGCAGCGTACTGTCGGCGGCGACTGCGACGATATGCGGGTCTTCCGGATGGATCAGCGGCTTGCCATTGGCGATGCGATGAATTTCGAGCTTGGGGAAAGCGTCGCGCTTGAAGCCCTCGACCAGCACCAGATCGACCGGCGACATCTTGCCGACCAGCGCGCCCAGGTCCCATTCCGGCTGCTCGCGTAGTTCATGCAGGATGGCCCAGCGCTTGGCCGAGGAGATGATCACCTCGGTGGCGCCGGCGGCGCGGTGGAAGAACGAGTCCTTGCCCGGCTGGTCGAGATCGAAACCGTGATGCGCGTGCTTGAGCGTGGATACGCTCAGTCCGCGCGGGATCAGCCGCGGAATGAGCTTCCTGATCAGCGTGGTTTTTCCCGACCCGCTCCAGCCGGCGAGACCGATGATGCGCATTGAGCCGCTCATGCGCCCTTATAGCAAAACGCCCGGCCATGAAGCCGGGCGTTCTATGCTTGTATCTGGCCCGATCTATTCGGCGGGCGTCCCCATGGGTCGGGCCTGGCCGGCGCCCTTCGACTGGGCCATTTCTTCTTCCAGCCAGAGGCTGTGGTGTTCCTTGGCCCAATTCACATCCACGGTGCCCTCGCCCATGGCCTCGAAGGCGCCCTCCATGCCCATGGTGCCAATGTAGATGTGGCCAAGCATGGCGGCGACAAACAGCACCGCGACGACGGCATGGACGATTTCGGCGGTTTCCATGCCCGAGACGGTGGTGCCGTAGAACGGGAACATCAGCAGGTAGCCGGTGGCGGCCACCGCGCCGCCGCCGATCACGACGATCCAGTAGATCGCCTTCTGGCCGCCGTTGAAGCGATAGGCCGGTGGATGATCGTGACCGACCATGCCGCCGCCGCGTTTGAACCATTGCACGTCGACCATGTTCGGAATATTGCCGCCGATCCACATCAGGAAGATCAGAACGACGCCGAGGGTGAACGGGAAGCTCAAATAGTGATGGCTGAGGCGCGCCCAATCCGACCATGCGGTAAACGCTTCCGGCCCGAGAATCGGCAGCAGCAGCGGCCGCCCGAAGGTTATGTTGAGACCCGAAATCGCCAGGATGATGAAGCAGGTCGCTGTCATCCAGTGTACGAAACGTTCAAACGCATTGAAACGAACGATCGTGCGCCCCGAACGTCCGCTTTCGAGCTTCACCTGTCCGCGCACGAGATAGAAGATGACCAGCACGGCCAGGATGCCGAGGATGGCGATGCCGCCGATCCAGCGCAGGGTGACGGTGCGGAATTCGCGCCACTCGCGGCCGGCGGGATGGATCAGATTTGCCGATTTTTTGTCCGGAATACTTACCTGGCCGGAGATCACGCCGCCATGAAGCTGATTCAGAAGCTGCTGCTCGCTGGTGGCGGCCGTCGGCCCATTCTGCGCGGAGACCGGCGCCGGCGTGAACGTTGCGACAATGAATGCGAGCGCCAGCGCGCCGGCGATGAAGCGGATCGTAGCGAGGAATTTCGCCATGGCGTCCTCTCCCTTCCTTATCCCGAGTCTTTTGTTATCGAATACCGGCGGCACGCGGCCGAGCCCCGCGCCGCCGAGATGAATCAACTTGCGATAGTCTCGTGATAGGCAGTCTGCCAGCCCCAGGCGCCGGAGCCGTAACCGCGCGTTGCGACACGCTCCTTGTAGATTTTCGCGATGACGTCGCCGTCACCCGCCAGCAGCGACTTGGTCGAGCACATTTCCGCGCACAGCGGCAGCTTGCCTTCGGCAAGCCGGTTGGCGCCGTATTTCTCGTACTCTTCCTTGCTGCCGTCGGCTTCCGGTCCGCCGGCGCAGAAGGTGCACTTGTCCATCTTGCCGCGCGATCCGAAGTTGGTGACCTTGGGATATTGCGGCGCGCCGAACGGACAGGCGTAGAAGCAATAACCGCAGCCGATGCACAGATCCTTGTTATGCAGCACCACCGAGTCCGCGGTGGTGAAGAAGCAGTTCACCGGGCAAACCGCGGCGCAAGGCGCGTCGGTGCAATGCATGCAGGCCATGGAGACGGAGCGCTCCCCCGGCTTGCCGTCGTTGAGCGTGACAACGCGCCGGCGATTGATGCCCCAGGGCACTTCGTTTTCGTTTTTGCAGGCGGTGACGCAAGCGTTGCATTCGATGCAACGGTCGGCGTCGCAAAGAAATTTCATGCGGGCCATGTCGATTCTCCTTTACCGTTGCCTCACGCCGCCTCGATGCGGCAGAGCGTGACTTTGGTTTCCTGCATCTGCGTCACCACGTCATAGCCGTAGGTTCCGCACATGTTCGAAGCTTCGCCGAGCACATAGGGATCGGCGCCCTTCGGATATTTCGAGCGCAGGTCCTTGCCCTGCCAGTGGCCACCGAAATGGAACGGCATGAAGGCCACGCCGGCGGCGATGCGCGGGGTGACCAAAGCGGCGACCAGAACCTTGCCGCCTTCCGGCGAATGGATCCAAATCTTGCCACCGTCCTTGATGCCGAGCTTGCTGGCGTCGGCCGGGCTGATCTCGGCAAACATCTCCTGCTGTAATTCCGCCAGCCACTTGATCGACCGGGTCTCGTCGCCGCCACCCTCAAATTCGACCAGACGGCCGGAGGTGAGGATGGTGGGGAACTGCTTGGAGTGGTCGACCTTTTGAATCGAGGCGTACAAGGTCGGCAGGCGATATTCCTTGCGATCGGAATAGGTGGCGTATTTCGGCAGTAGATCGCGCCGCGGCGTATAGAGCGGCTCGCGGTGCAGCGGCACCGGATCCGGGAAGGTCCACACCACGGTGCGGGCCTTGGCGTTGCCGAACGGCGCGCAGCCGTGCTTGATGGC
>JBOHII010000359.1:0-10596 GCA_050725955.1 Pseudolabrys sp.
GTTTGGCCTCGGCCTCGATCAATTTGTCGCGCCGCTCGGCGGCTTCGATGGCGTTGCGCTCGGCCAGAATGGCGCGCCAGCGCGGATGCATGAATTTCAGGAATGCAACCGACTGCTTCCAATAGTCGTCGAGATTGTCCGGCACGAGCTCGTCGAGCCGCTCCCAGCCGACCTGGCGGGTGATCATGTCGTCCATCAGCCGCGCCAGCGCATCGGCAAGCGCGAGCGCGGCCTCCGGCGTGTTGGCGATCAGCGGCGAGCCTTCCTCCGGCGCGATGGTTGCGGCCCAGGCCGCGATCAACTGCGCGAGCGTCAGCCGCCGCTCCAGCGCGCTGAAAGCCTCCGGCAGCGCCAGCGCGGCTTCGGCGAGGCCGCCGGTGGCGGCGTCGGCAAAGGCGATCTCGTCCTCGTCAAGATCGCCGAGCGCGACAATGCGCGGCAGGATGGCGGCGTCGGTCTGGAGTTCGTCGAGGAACACCGTGCGCGCCAGGCGGCAGGCACGCCGGGTCGGCAGATAGAGCGTCAGGCGCGCAAGTTCGAGCGGGTCGTCTGAGGCCGGAAAGCCCGCCACCAGTCTGCCGGCGCGCAGCGCCTCGATCAGCACCGGCAGAAACGGCGCCGAGGCGGGGATGTTGAAGACGTTGGGCGTTGTTTGGCGTTTGGCGGCCGGCATGCCGCGAATCATACACGCTTCCGCGCGCCGGCGATCAAGCCGTGCCGGCGCGCATGGCGCTTTCGGCGAGCGCGATGGCGTCGGGACTGCCGACATGCATCCACAGGCCCTCCAGCCGCAACCCGTGCAGCCGGCCTTTCTCCGCCGCGCGATCGAACAGCGTGAGCAGCGGGAATTCGCCGGCCGGCGCGCCGGCAAACAGCGCGGGCGATAGAATCGCCGCGCCGGCATAGACGAAGGGCGCCACCGCGCGCTCGGAGCGCCGGGCAAGGCGGCCGTCCGGCGCCATGACAAAGTCGCCGCGCCCGGCATAGCCGATGCTGCCGATGGTTGGCGCGAGCAGCAGGCCTGCGTCCATGGCGGCGGGATCGAAGCCTTGCGCCAGCCGCGTCAGATTGGGTTTGACGCCGTCGATCCAGATGGTGTCGGAGTTGATGAGGAAGAACGACGCCGCGCCCAGCATGGGCAGCGCCTTGACCACGCCGCCGCCGGTGCCGAGCAGGATGCCGCGCTCGTCGGAGATGACGATCTGCGGCTTTTTGCGCGCGGCAAGGTGGCGCTCGATCTGCTCGGCGAAGTGATGCACGTTGACCACCGCGCGCGCGACGCCCGCGCCCGCCAGCCGGTCGAGCACGTGGTCGATGAGCGGCTTGCCGGCGACCGCGACCAGCGGCTTCGGCCGGTCATCGGTCAGCGGGCGCATGCGAGTGCCGAAGCCCGCCGCCAGAATCATGGCATTCGTCGGCGATAAATTCATGGGTCAGGACTTCAGGTCCGGCACGTTGACGCGATACCAGGCGGCAAGCGGCGCCAGCGCCGGATGCGCCAGCGACCGCTGCAAATAGGTCCATACGCGGGGCAGATGACGCAAATATTGCGGCTTGCCGTCGCGGGCGTTGAGGCGGGCGAAGATGCCGAGGATCTTGGAGGCGCGCTGCGCGGCAAGCGTGGCATAGGCTCTGGCGAAAGCGGGCGCGTCGAAGCTGGCATCGGCCGCGCGCCGCGCCCTGGTATAGCGCGAGAGCAGCGCGATCTCCATCAGCTCCGGCACGCTGACGCGCGCGTCCTGCAACAACGACGCAAGGTCGTAGGCGGGGTGGCCAAGCACCGCGTCCTGGAAATCGAGCAGCCCGATTCGCGCGACGCCCTCGCGCTCCGGCAGCCACAACAGATTGGGCGAATGATAATCGCGCAAGACCCAGGTGGCCGGCATGTCGACGACGCCCGCGAGCGCGTCACGCCAGAGCGCCACATAGGCGTCGCGCTTGGCGCCGGCGATCCTGGCTTCGAGCAGCGGCAGATACCAGTCGACCAGAAGCTCCACCTCGATCAGCAGCGCCTCCATGTCGTAGCGCGGCAGTGCGTAATTGACGCCCGGCTCGACCGGCAGCACCGCGGGCAGCGGCTGGCGATGCAGCGCGGCCAGGAGACCGGCCGCCACCTCGTAGCGCGGCTCGATCGGCGCGCCGGCCACCTCGTCCACCACCAGCTCCGTGCCGAGATCCTCGATCACCAGCAGACCGGCGGCGCGGTCGGCGGCAAAAATCGCCGGTGCCGACAGACCGCACGCGCGCAAGGCGCCCGCCATGGCGATGAACGGCGTCACGTCTTCAGCGAGATGGGCGATCGCGCTATAAGGCTTGCCGTCGCGCACCGGCGGGCCGTCGGCGCGCTTGGGCGAATTCATCAACATATAGGTCTGCCCCTCGAGCGTGAGCCGCTCATAGGCGCGCGTCGACGCATCGCCCTGCACGTAATGCCGCGAGGCATCGGCAAAACCGGAGCGCGCGAGAAACACGCGGATCGCCGCGATGCGCTCGGCGCGCGCGGCCATGGCGCCGTAGCCGGTGACGCGCGCGTTGCGGAATGTCGGGCTTTGCTGCGGCGACAGCGTCAGCGCGACGTCGAGCCGGTCGGCCGGCAGGAATCCCGCGGCGCGGTCCGGCCATTCGAGCAGCGTCACCGTCGACGGCGCGATGTCCTCGAAACCGAACTCGGCGAGCTCGGCCGGTCCCGACAGCCGGTAGAGATCGGCATGCACCACGTTGAAACGCGGCAGCTCGTAACCCTGCATCAGCGTGAAACTCGGGCTCGGCACCTCGACCTTGGCGTCTCCGGCGAGATGGCGGATCATGGCGCGGGCGAAGGCGGTCTTGCCGGCGCCGAGATCGCCCGACAGCGTGATGAGATCGCCGGGCGCCAGCACTGCGGCGATGTCCACCATCAGCCGGCGCGTCGCCTCCTCGTCGGCAAGCGCCACCGTGAAGCCGTAGCCGCCGGAGGTTAAGGGGAACATCGAATCATCCGCCTTAAGGTCGCAACCTTATAGACGGCGAGGGCGGTGGGAGGCCAGAAGGGTTGCGTACAATGTTTGCGCCTATTGAACTTTATCCTCTTGAGATCTGGTCGTTCGAGTTCTGGATAATCGATTCAATGTTAACATGTCGACGTGATGTATTGCGAAGATGAACTAAGAAACATTTGGCATTCTATTTTGCGTAGACAAATGACCTATCGAACATTTCTGACCGGTGCTGCGCCTTCAAGTATTTCATCCGTGACATACATGCGCGAAAAGCGACCATAAATACGTTGCGCTTTTCCAACCAGAACTGCCTCGATATGATGCTTTCGCTCTACCTCACCATAATTTTTCCATTCAACAGAATAGCCGCTATTCCGATTTAGATATTGTGGGTAATCTTCGAGCACGTCGAGCCGAATTATGCTGGGAGTAACTTCGCTTACGAATGCTCCGTTATGAAAAAACTTAATCTTTATTTCTCGCTCAGGCGCTAGCGCCCATCCGCGGATACGCATCGAGTTTGCATTAGGCAATTGTACTTCGTCGATCATAAAATGGACGCCATCGGAATTCAATGCTGGCCAGCCGTGAGTGCCTAGTGGCCGCAGCATCCTCGCGTTTTGCAATTGAACTGGAGTCACGTCAGTAAAAACATTCGCAGAAATTATCGGTAGATCGCCTGAATTTGCTGCGGTATAGCGAGTGGATTTAAATTTTGAATGCGTAAACACGAATTGTAGCTGATCAACACCGAGTTCAATAGCTTTCTTTTGGGCGTCCTTTAGTTCTTGTTCGCTGTCGTTGAATTCAAACAGAATATATTTCCAAACAACGAGTTGGCGCCGACCATCGATTTCTTTGGGAATATCTTTCATAAATTTTAGCACACGTTGGACATCACCGTTCACTCGGTATTTTTCATAACTTGTTTGATGCAAGCCATCGCATGACACGTAAATGCGGTCTAAGGCTGTTCCGCTTAGCGTCTTTTCGTAGTCGAAATTGCCGCTCGTTATCAGGCGCTGGAGCGATCGTGGGTGGTAGTTATGAGCACTCTTGGCAAATTCTCGGAATTGTGGATGCGTCAGAGGCTCGCCTTGACCGCAATATTCGATTTCGCGAACGAGAAAGTTTTCGCGATGCAACGATTTGAGAAGGCTTTCGAATAAATCGACCGGCATACGATAAGGTTTCGGTCGGTCGCGAATCTGAACTCCTTGGGAACAGCATGGACAGGCTAAAGAACAGCCAAGCGACGGTTCAACTTGTAATGTTAGAATTTTTCGGTGGGATAGGCCGTCAGCGAGCGGTTCGTGGGGTCTAAAGGCAGCGCAGCTGTGGCATATATCCCGCCACGGTGCTTGTCCTGTGGTGAGCGATGCGCGCAGATGCTCGTAAATCGGACTTTCTAATACGTTTGCAATGCTCCCAATTGCGCTCTGTCTGCACACGACCAAGGATAAGTTTTTCTCCCACGTCGTCATGACATGGGATGTCGCCGTTCGCGCGCACATACAACGTATCTAAAATCACGCAATTCATGGCATTATGCTCGTCTACATAGGCAAAAAATCTGCCACTTATTCCGAACTATAAAGGCAATTATTAAACTTGCATTTTATAGCGGCTGCAACTTGGATTGTCAGCGCTGGAAAGCTCAGTAACTGAGGCAATATTCAGCATCAGAAGGGCGGCGGAGGACCGGCGTGGGGCGCACGCGGTCGGCAACGGGCCGCCCGCGCCTTCCATGCTAATTTGGCGGTCCGCGCCCACAGTGGGAGACCGGTATGGCTGTCAAAGTCGCCGTGGTGCAGGCGCCGCCGATTCTGCTCGACCGCGGCGCCACGATTTCGCTGGTGCTTCGCCACACCGCGGAGGCGGCGGCGGCCGGCGCCAAACTTGTGGTCTTTCCGGAGGCCTATATCCCCGGCTATCCGAGCTGGGTCTGGCGGCAAGCCGGGCGGCGACATGGTGCTCGCCGCCGACCTGCACGCAGCCTTGCGCGCGCAGGCGGTCGATATCGCGCGCGGCGACTTGCAGCCGCTCTGCGAAGCGGCCGTTCAACACGGTCTCACGCTGGTCTGCGGTTTGCATGAAATCGATTCCGAGTTCAGCGGCACGACGCTGTTCAACACCGTGGTCGTCATCGGGCCCGACGGCGCGTTGCTCAATCGTCATCGCAAGCTGTTGCCGACCAATCCCGAGCGCATGGTGTGGGGACGCGGCGACGCGCGCGGGCTTCACGTTGTCGATACGCCGGCCGGGCGGATCGGCTGCTTGATTTGCTGGGAAAATTACATGCCGCTCGCGCGCTACGCTTTGTACGCGCAAAACCTGGAAATCCTCATCGCGCCGACCTGGGACTGCGGCGAGGAATGGATCGCCAGCATGCGGCACATCGCGCGCGAAGGCGGCGCCTGGGTGATCGCGACCGGCACGGCCATTCAGGGCATGGACGTGCCGGCGGATTTTCCCGAGCGGGCGCGCCTGTTCAAGGACGAGGAATGGCTGTGCGAGGGCGGCGCGGCAATCGTGCGGCCGTCGGGAAAGCTGCTCGCGGGGCCGCTCATGCGCGAAAAAAGCGTGCTCCATGGCGAGGTCGACCGCGAGGCTGCCTTGCGCGCGCGGCGCTCGCTCGACGTTACCGGGCATTACGCGCGACCGGATATTTTTCAGCTGCAAGTCAACCGCTCGCCGCTGCGGCCCGTTGAATTTCGCGACAGCTGACAGGCTTGCGCTTCAATAATCCGTGGGGTGAATGTCGAGCGGCCGCCCGGCGGCCGGCATGGTCCCGGCGGGGATGCGGCGCGCGGTCGCCGGCCGGCTGAACACGATCTGGCAGGCGGGGCTGAGATTGCGTTTGTTCTGAGCCAGGCAATGCGCCACGCGGGCCTCGTCCGGAATGGCGTTCTGACAAAGCCGCATCGCATCCGGCGTGCAGGCGTCGGCATCCTGCTGCGTATAGGCGAGCGCGGACAACGGCGATACGATCGCGGCCATTATCGCAAGCGCAGCGATGGCGCACGGTTTCAGCATGACGGCGCACTCCATTGCGGATACCGCTATCAACGGCTGGTCTGCGCAAATGTTCCGGAAAGGAAAAGCGCAACGCAAATGCCTGCGCGCAAAGTTTCGTTGTGATTGTGAAGTGATGACTCTTTGCGAAACGATGCGCTAAGCCGCGCTCTGCTCGCGCGCCTGCTCGAGCGGAAAGCTGCAAGTGACGGTGGTGCCCTGGCCGAGGACGGAATCGATCGCCACCGTGCCGCCGTGCAGTTCGACGAAGGAGCGCACCAGCGAAAGCCCCAGGCCGGTGCCGCGGTGGGTCGAACCCATCGAATCGGTCTCGAACCAGTCGAACACTTTGTCCTTCACGTCCGGCGGAATGCCGGGCCCGCGGTCGGTGACGGAAAACACCACCTTGTCGGGGCGCCGCTCGGCCGACAGCGTCACGGTCGCGCCGGCGGGCGAGAAGCCGACCGCGTTGGACAACAGGTTGAACAATATCTGCCGCAAGCGCCGCTCGTCGGCGGCAAAGCTGCCGATGCCGGAGGCGGTCTCGATGGCGAGCGTGATGTCGTCCTTGACCAATCGATCCTGCACGCCTTCGGCCGCCTGCTGCATGACGGCGCGGATGTCGACCTCGCTCAGGCTCAGCGCCATGGCGCCGGCGTCGATGGTGGCAAGATCGAGGATGTTGTTGATCAGCGCCAGCAGCGCGTTGGTCGAGGTGGTGATGTAGCCGAGATATTCGCGCTGCTTGTCGGTGAGCGGGCCAAAGGCGGGGTCGCCCAGCAAATTGGCGAAACCGATGATGTTGGTGAGCGGCGAGCGCAATTCATAGGACACGTGATGGACGAAATCGATTTTGATGGCGTCGGCGGTCTGCAGTGCCTCGTTCTTTTCGATCAGCGCGCGTTCGACATTGACGGAGTCGCTGACGTCCTGGAAGGTGACCAGCGTGGCGCCGTCCGGCAGCGGCATGGTGGTCAGGTCGATCATCATGCCGTCGCGCCGCTCGATGCGCGCTGCGATCGGCGCGCGGTCGTCGAGCGCCGTCACCGCGCCGCGCAAATTGCGCCACACGACATTGTCGTCGTGCAGTGCCTGCGTCCAGGCCGCCACCATTTCGACATGCGGATGCCCGTCGAGCGCCTCGCCCGCGAGCTTCCACATGCGCTGGAATGCCGGATTATGCAGGCGCACGCGGCCGTCCGAGCCGAACACGGCGACCGCTTCGGCCAGATGATCGAGCGTTTCGCTCTGCACCTTGATCAACGCGTCGTAGCGGCGGTGCATGTCGAGCCGCTCGGTCACATCGTCGTAAAGATAAGTGATGCCGCCTTCCGGATTGGGCGCGGTGACCACGCGCAAGGTGCGGCCGTCCGGGAGGTACCACATATGCTCTTGCGGGTCGGCCGCGGTATAGGCCTCGTAAAGCTGTTGCTTCCACAGCCGGAAGTCCTGCTCCTCCGGCAGCTTGCGCTTGGCGCGCAGGCTGTCGAGCACCGCGCTGTCGGTCGGCGTCTTGTCGAGGAAGCCGGCGGCGAGCTCGAATTGCGAACGGAAGGCGGTGTTGTAGAAGATCAGCTTGCGGTCGACATTGAAGATGGCGACGCCGGTTGCCAACTGGTCGAGCACGCGGCGGTGCGCCTCGATCATGCGCGCGAGTTCGGCGCGCATGGTTTCCACTTCGGTGGCGTCGATAGCCATGCCGGCCGAACCGGCGCCGGAGGGCGCGTCCACCACGTCGAGGATGCGTCGGGTGCCGGCGACGATGGCCGGCAGCCGCTGCGCGACTGTGCCGCCGCTGGCGCGCGCGCGTGCAAGGTCGTCGCGGGCGGCTTGATCGAGCAGTTCCAGTTCGCGCTTGACCGCGTCGCTCGCATCGGCGGCTTCCACCGCCCGCGCGTAAGCGGCGTTGACGAAAATCAGCCTTGCGTCGGCGTCGCGCGCCCATACCGGGGCGGGCAGCGCGTTGAGCAGCGCCTGCATGGTGGCGACGTCGCCTTGCAGCCGGTCGTGGCGGGCGGCGAGCTCCACCAGTTCGCGTTCGATGCCGCTGACGTCGCGCAGCCGCAGCACCGCGCGCCCGGCGACCGCGCGTCCGTTTGCTTCCAGCGGCCGGCCGGCGCTCGAGGTGAGTGTCATCGTGAAGCCGCGGCCGTCGCTGCGCAGCGTCTCGACCGCCTGCTGCAGGCGCTGCGCCGCCGCCGGCTCCAGCCAACTGCCGAAGGCGAGCACTTTTTCCGGCATCGTGCCGGCGATCACGATGGCGGTGTCGCCAAAGATTTCCGGCTCGTTGCTGCCCGCCGCCCAAGCCACCTGCACCTGCGGCTCCGAGAGCAGCAGTGTTTTGAGCCGGTCGATCTCGGCGCGCAACAGGACGGTCTCGTCATGCGCCGCGTTTTCCACGGAGGCGGCGCTGCGGCGCGTGCGGATGAGCACGATGACGGCAAGCACCGCAAAGCAGATCAGCGCCAGCGTGAAGGTGACGGCGGCGGTCTGCTGGCGGCTTGCCGCCGCGGCAACGCGGAAAATATCGTCGATCGGAGCAACGCCGGCACCCGCGTCGGCGTGGGCCGGCGTGCCGAGCGTGTTGCAAAGCGTTGCCAAAACGAAGGCGGCGGGGAATCCGCCCCGCCTCGGACGAGAACGCAGCCTCTCGTTCGCCGTCCGGATCGTCTCCGGCATTCCGACCTGCCCCAGGAAAGCGAGCGGCGTCCGCCGCGCCACGCGCGAATCGCCGGACTTTACTCCTGCGGGGACTCGCGCCGAAAGAGTCCAGATCGTGAACGGGTGTTTTCCACTCTGCCCGCGCGCGGTGAGAGGCAAGGCAATGCAGCTATTTCATCGCCTCGGCGCGCTTGGCCATGTCCTCGACGTTGATGCGGCCTAGCGCTGCGGAAAATATCCGCTCGGCCTCGGCCAGCGCCGGCTTCACCACGTCGTTGACCATTGCGGAATTCGGCAGCGGCGGCTCGCCGTCGTCCTCGGCCGAGCCGGCGGCGCGCAGGATGTCCTCGACGCTGACGCGCCGGTGCTCGCGCGCGAACTCGTAGCCGCCGTGCGGCCCGCGCACGCCGCGCAGGATGCCGTCGCGCACCAACGCCTGCAGAACCGGTTCGAGATGACGCGGGGGAAGCTTATGGCGCGCGGCCAGCACCTTGGCCGAGACCGGCCGTTTGCGGGCGCTGATGGCCACATCGATCACGGCGGCAATGGCGAGAATGCCCTTGCGGGAAACCAGCGGCATGATTGGCCTCAGCCGTAACTAATTTCAATGGTAATAGGCTACAGTCACGCAGCCGTCTAGCAAAAACATAAAATCTTTATATTCAGGCTCCGGTTGAGCCAAACCCGCCGCTTCCGCGTGGCGTTTCATCGAGTGTGGCGACCTCCTGGAGCCGCGCGCGCGCTACGGTTGCAATGACCAATTGGGCGACCCGCATGCCGCGCGCGATGGCGACCGGTTCGCTGCCGAGATTGACCAGCAGCACCTGCACCTCGCCGCGGAAGTCGGCGTCGACGGTGCCGGGCGCGTTGAGCACGGTGAGCCCGTGCTTGACCGCGAGGCCGGAACGCGGGCGCACCTGCGCTTCGCTGCCCGGCGGCAATGCGATGGCGATGCCGGTCGGGATCAACGCACGCGCGCCCGGCTTGAGCGTCAGCGGCGCGCCTTGCGGCAGTGCGGCGAGGAGATCGAGCCCGGCGGCGTGCGCGCTCTGGTAGGACGGCAGCGGCAGGTCCTTGCCGTGCGGCAGGCGCAGGATGCGAACCTCGTTAGAGGGCTCGCTAGAGACCTCTTTGAATTGAAGATTTGTCGCCATCGAACTTGGCTCTTCGGCCGGGCAGGGTGAGAGAGCCTAGCTTGCGTGATTGTACCTGCGACTGCAAATCAGTTGTGCGTAAGTCGCGGATAACTATTTTCCCAGCGCCTCGGCGATGCGCGCGACCAGCATGGCGGCCACGGCTTCTTTCGATTGCGGTGGCCAGGGCTCGATGCCCTGCGCCGTGATGAGCAGGACGGTGTTGCGGTCGCCGCCCATGACGCCGCTTGCCGGCGACACGTCGTTGGCCAGGATCCAATC
Source organism: Pseudolabrys sp. (assembly GCA_050725955.1). Classification (GTDB taxonomy): domain Bacteria; phylum Pseudomonadota; class Alphaproteobacteria; order Rhizobiales; family Xanthobacteraceae; genus Pseudolabrys. Next base: position 10,070 of record JBOHII010000359.1, read on the forward strand.
GCAGCCCTTGGCCGCGAGCTTGGCCTTGGCATTGGCGGCGATGTTCTCGGTTTCGGCGGCAAAGCCGATCACCAGTTTCGGCCGCTGCGTCTTGCGCTTGGCGATGGTGGCGAGAATGTCGGGATTTTCCGTGAGCTGCAATTCGGGCGTGGCCTGGCCGGGCTTTTTCTTGATTTTCTGCTCCGACGCGCTGGCGACGCGCCAGTCGGCGACCGCGGCGGCGAAGATCGCGACGTCGACGGGGAGCGCACGCTCGGCCGCCGCAAGCATGTCGCGTGCGCTTTCCAAATGCAGCACCGTTACGTCCGGCGGGTCGGGGAGATTTACCGGCCCGCTGATGAGCGTCACGTCGGCGCCGGCGGCGGCCGCCGCCACGGCGATGGCGTGACCCTGCTTGCCGGACGAGCGGTTGGCGATGTAGCGCACCGGATCGATCGGCTCGTGCGTCGGGCCGGAGGTGACCAGCACGCGCTTGCCTTTGAGCGGCTGCGGCTCGCCGGCGTCGCGCAATTTCTCGAGCGCTACGG
>JBOHII010000360.1:0-2231 GCA_050725955.1 Pseudolabrys sp.
GGAGATCGCCAGCCCTAAGCCGGTGCCGCTGAACTTGCGCGTGGACGACCCGTCCGCCTGCTCGAAATCGCGGAACACGCGCGCCTGGTCCTGCGGCGCGAGACCAATGCCGGTATCGCGCACCAGAAAGCGGATTTCGTTGTCGAGTTCGCCCGGCTCGACGATCACCGCGACGCCGCCCTGCTCGGTGAACTTGACGGCATTGCCGGCGAGATTGAGCAGCACCTGGCGCAAGCGGGCGGTATCGCCCACGACCTTGTCGGGCAGCCGGCGGTCGACGAAGGATGCGATGTCGATGTCCTTTGCCTGCGCGCGCGGGGCCAGCAGCTCGACTGCTTCCTCGACCAGTGACGCGAGCGCAAACGGCCGCGCCTCAAGCTCGAGCTTGCCGGCCTCGATCTTGGAGAAATCGAGCAACTCCTCGATCAGCGACAGCAGCGTTTCGCCTGAAGTCTTCGCGGCTTTGGCATAAGTCAGTTGTTCGGGCGTCAACTCGGTATCGAGCAAGAGATCGGCCATGCCGAGAATGCCGTTGAGCGGCGTGCGGATCTCGTGGCTAACGGTGGCAAGAAAGCGCGACTTGGCGCGGTTGGCGGTCTCTGCCTGGTCACGCGCCAGGCCAAGCGCGTTCTCGGCTTCGATGCGATAGCTGACGTCGCGGCCGACGCCTTGCGTTTCGCTGCCCGCCTCGCCACGCACCGCGACTTCGCGCCAGGCGATCCAGCGCGTGCCGGCGCCGCAGACGACGCCCTGGTCGTGCACGCGGGTGCCGTCGGCGAGCGCGGTCACCGGGCCCTGGCTGAGCAGGGGCAATTCGGCGGCGGTGCCGAGCAATTTCTCACGGCTGCGCCCGGCGAGCGCGCAGAAGGCGTCGTTGGCGTAAGTGATGCGGCCGCCGGCGTCGCGGCGCACGATCAGGTCACCTTGCGCTTCCAGCAGGCCGCGCGCGCGCTCCTCGTTCTCGCGCAGCTCCCAATTGTCGTCGGACAATTCCTCGATGCGCGTTTCCAGCGCGTGCATCCGCTCCGAATATCTGCGCTGGCGCATCAGCATGAGCGCGATCACCGCGCAGGCGGCCGCGAACAGCGCGCCGACGCCGGTGCCGTAGGCGTAAGGATCGTAATTCGAGGCTTGCAGGCGCACGCCGGTGAGGAAGCCGAGCCAGCCGGAGATCACCGCCATGGTGGCGACGACCGAGCGGCCGAACAGGACCAGCGCCGCCTTGTTGCGCGTGCGCCGGCGCGCCAGCCTTGTGACTGAGTCGAGTGACCCCATTCGCATGATGCCGACGCGGCGTCCCCGATTATTTTGCCGCTATTAGGCGCCTGGAACCTTGCAATTTTATTCCCGGCCGTACGTGCGTTGCGCGCGGGCGCAAACGTAGTGAAGCAAGCGTTAAGCGAGCGGTAACCGCATGCAGCAGGGAGAACCGCTCAGTTGCGGGCGGCGAATTCGAGTCCGGAACGGGCCCAGCGGGCATTTTTCCAGATCGCCGCGAACAGCGCGGCGGCGTCCTGCTCGGAGAACGCGGCCGACCGCACATAAATCTTGTAGTCGGCGGGCGCACGTGACAGCGCCACCGTGAGGTCGGCGTTGCGCGCGGCGGGGTCGATGCGGATGCTCTCGATGGCGGCGACGCCGGAGCAGGCATCGAGGCTGGCGGCATCGTCGACCAGCACGAAATCCGCGACGGCCGGATCGTCGACCAGTTGCAGGCGCAGGTTCGGCCGTTCCGCCGCGCCGGCGATGCGGACGGTGAAATTAGCCGGAGCGCTTCCGGAAAAGCGGTAGCCGACATTCCCGGCAACAAAACAGGTCTTGGCGGCGGAGGAAAAGAACGAACCGGCGCCGGCGGCGGGCACAGCAACGATCACGGCCAATAAAGCGGCGATGTGGGTGCGTCTCATGGCGGCCTTTTGGCGCGCGCCGACGGCGGCCACGCGGCTTTCAGCGAAACTAGGCCGTCATGGTTAGTTTTTTGTTAAGCGAACGAGGTTCACGCCGCCCGGCGCAGTTCGTCGGCCAGCGCGCGGTAGGACAGGGCCTCGGCCAAATGCACGCGGCCGACTTTCTCGGCTGCGTCGAGATCGGCGAGCGTGCGGGCGACGCGCAGCACGCGGTGATAGCCGCGCGCCGAGAGGTGCAGCAGCTCGGCGGCGGCGAGAAGCAATCGCTTCCCCTCGGCATCAGGCGCGGCGACGGCGTCGAGCAGCTCGCCGTCGGCCTCGGCA
>JBOHII010000361.1:0-6541 GCA_050725955.1 Pseudolabrys sp.
CCCGTGAGATGCGTGCGATGCAGTTGCGCATTGGCGTTGAGCGCGCGCGGCAGACGCTTGGCCAGCGTGTCGAGGCGCTGGCGCGGCTCGGCCAGCAATTCGTCGGCCGCCGGCAAGGCGCGCGTTGCCGCCAGCAATTCGGTGCGGCGCATGCCCATGCCGCGTTGCCAGGCGCCGATTTGCCGCATGGCCAAAGCGGCGATCTGCGCCAGCAATTCGGCGCGCACCGGCACGGCGATTTCGGCGGCGGCGGTCGGCGTCGGCGCGCGGCGGTCGGCGGCAAAATCGATCAGCGTCACGTCAGTCTCGTGGCCGACCGCGGAAATGAGCGGGATCATGCTCTCGGCCGCCGCGCGCACCACGATTTCCTCGTTGAACGACCACAGGTCTTCGAGCGAGCCGCCGCCGCGCGCGACGATGATGATATCCGGCCGCGGCAGCGCGCCGCGCTCAGGCAATGCATTGAAGCCGCGAATGGCATTCGCCACCTCGGCGGCGGAGGCTTCGCCCTGCACGCGCACCGGCCACACCAGGACGCGGCGCGGAAAACGATCGGCAAGCCGATGCAGGATATCGCGGATGACGGCGCCGGTCGGCGAGGTGACGACGCCGATCACGCGCGGCAGGAACGGCAGAAGCTGCTTGCGCGCTTCGTCGAACAGGCCTTCGGCGGCGAGCTTCTTCTTGCGCTCCTCGAGCAGCTTCATCAACGCGCCGACGCCGGCCGGCTCCAGCGTGTCGATGACGATCTGGTATTTCGACGAGCCGGCGAAGGTGGTGAGTTTGCCCGAGACGATGACGTCCAAGCCCTCTTCCGGCTTGACCCGCATGCGGCCGTAGACGCCCTTCCAGATCACGCCCTCGAGCACCGCCCGGTCGTCCTTGAGGCGGAAATAGACGTGGCCGGAGGGCGATGGGCCCTTGAAGCCCGACACCTCGCCGCGCACCCGCACATGGCCATAGGCATCCTCGACCGTGCGCTTGAGCGCCGCGGAGAGCTCGGACACGGTCCATTCCACCACGTTGTTGAGAACTGCTTCGGGCATCGGGCCGACTCTCTTGCGATATGAGGCGGCATGCTACACAAAAGCCGCCGTCATTGCCGGGCTTGACGCGGAGAATATTCGGCCATGAACATCCTCATCCTCGGTTCCGGCGGACGCGAGCATGCGCTGGCCTGGAAAATGGCGGCAAGCCCGCTGGCCGACAAGCTCTATTGCGCGCCCGGCAATGCCGGCATCGCACAGGAGGCCGAATGTGTGGCGCTCGATATGGCCGACCACGGCGCGGTGATCGCGTTCTGCAAGGCGAAGAAAATCGATCTCGTGGTGGTCGGGCCGGAAGTGCCGCTGGTCGCCGGCATCGTCGACGATCTCGAAGCCGCCGGCGTCAAAGCCTTCGGTCCGGGCAAATGGGCCGCGCGGCTGGAAGGCTCGAAAGGTTTCACTAAGGACCTGTGCAAGGCGAACAGAATTCCGACGGCGGCCTATGAGCGCTTCAAGAGCGCGAGCGCCGCCAAGGCCTATGTGCGCAAGAAAGGCGCGCCGATCGTGGTCAAGGCCGATGGGCTCGCCGCCGGCAAGGGCGTGGTGGTGGCGGAGACGGTCGCCGAAGCCGAAGCCGCCATCGACATGATGTTCGGCGGCGGCAAAGACAATCCATTGGGCGCACCGGCCTGGGAAATCGTGATCGAGGACTGTCTCGTCGGCGAGGAAGCCTCGTTCTTCGCGCTGTGCGACGGCGAGACCGCGATCGCGCTCGCCTCGGCGCAGGACCACAAACGTGTCGGCGACGGCGACAAGGGGCCGAATACCGGCGGCATGGGCGCCTATTCGCCGGCGCCGATCATGACGGCGGAGATGAACAAGCGTGTCATGGACGAAATCGTGCGCCCGACCGTGCGCGCCATGCAGGCGCTGGGCGCGCCCTACAAAGGCGTGCTGTTCGCCGGGCTGATGATCACCAAGAGCGGGCCGCAGCTGATCGAATACAATGTCCGCTTCGGCGATCCGGAATGCCAGGTGCTGATGCTGCGCCTGATGTCGGACCTGGTGCCGGCGCTGATGGCCGCGCGCGACGGTCAATTGAAGAATTTCGATCTGCGCTGGTATGACGAGGCAGCTCTCACGGTGGTGATGGCGGCCAAAGGCTATCCGGGAAATTACCAGCGCGGCTCCGTGATCGAAGGGCTCGACGCGGCCGCGCAGGTCGAGGGCGTCGAAATCTTTCACGCCGGCACCAAAGCGGACGGCGATCACATTCTCGCGAACGGCGGGCGCGTCCTCGACATTTGCGCGCGCGGCAAAAGCGTGCGCGAGGCGCAGACCCGCGCCTATGCCGCGGTCGACAAGATCGAATGGCCGGACGGCTTTTGCCGCCGCGACATCGGCTGGCAAGCGATTAAGCGGGAAATAAAGTCGGCATAAAGAATCAATTTCATAAAATTTTTTTACGATGGCGACTGTGGCGGAATCGTGCCTGTTCCATCTTCATAGACGAACGACTTAGCAAAATTCGACATGCGCTCCATGCATCGCCGCCGATAGCGCGCCCGCGAAAACCATCTATCTGCCGGCGTGGGGGACGACGATGCAGGAGATGCAAGAATGAAGAAGATGCTTTTGACCGTAGCGGCCTTGGCGGCGTTGGCGACCACGCCGGCTTTCGCCGAGACCTACTATCGGCACCACACGGCAGCGACCCCGGACGCCTATTCGAGCTATGCAGCCGCTCCCGGCGACAGGGCTGCTCCCGGCTACTGGGATGCACCCGGCTACGCCGCCAGCCCGAATACGGTGATCGTCGACGGCGAGGTGGTCGGCGCCGATCCGGATCCGAATATCCGCTACCAACTCGAACGCGATCCGCCGTGGAATATACAGTAGTCGCGGCGGCAACTCGCGATTTGCGCAAAACCCGGCCTCGCGCCGGGTTTTGTTTTGGGCCGCGGCGCCGCACGGTTTTGCAGTTGCCATGGCTGGGACAAGCCCGGTAACGACAGGTTAGTGTCCGCCTGTTGCTGCCGGAGACCCCGATGCATCCCGTATTGCGACTCTACGAAGACGTGCTGTCGACGGCGGAGACGCTCGAATTCCTGTTGCCGCCGCTGCCGCGCTTCATCTTCGTGGTGCACGGGTCGGCGACCATCGCCGGCAAAGCGGTGAACGCGGGCGAAGCCTGGCAGGGCGAAGGCGCCGCGCTGGTGCGGCCGGGTCCGGGCGGCGTCACCTGCTGGCGCTGGGAGCTCGCGCGCGGCGATCAGGGCTCGGTGTTGGCCAGCGCCCCCGGCATGATCTCGCACGAAAAACTCACTGCCTATCTCGAAACTTTGCCCAAGGGCGATCTGCTGATGCGCGGCGACAGCGTCGCCTTCCCGCCCGGCGGCTGCGCCTATACACATCGCCACCAGGGTCCGGGCATCCGCTGCCTGATCGAGGGCGGTATCCGTATCGACACGCATGGCCGTTCGACCTCCTACGGGCCGGGCGGCGCCTGGTACGAGACCGGGCCCGACCCGGTGTTCGCGCAAGCGGCGACGGACCGGCCGAGCCGCTTCATCCGGGTGATGATCCTGCCGCGCGCGCTCATCGGCAAAAGCTCGATCGAATATCTCAACGAAGCGGACAAGGCCAAGCCGAAGACGCAAAGCTACAAGATCTACGCCGACGCGCCGATTTCGTTCGAGGTGAAAAAGTGACTGTTTTTGTCATTCCGGTGTGAAATGACCCTCGACCGCCAGCAGGCGTTTTCCGGCACCAAGGAGGCGGCGCCCGCTTTGCGGCTGGATAGCGCGCGGCTTGAAACTTACCTGACGGAAAACGTGAAAGGCTTTGCCGGGCCGCTCAGCGTCCGGCAATTCAAGGGCGGGCAATCGAATCCGACGTATCTTTTGCAGACGCCGGCGCGGCGTTACGTGCTGCGGCGCAAGCCGCCGGGCAGGCTCTTGCCCTCGGCGCATGCGGTCGATCGCGAATATCGCGTGATCGGCGCGCTTCATGCGCAAGGATTTCCGGTGGCCGAGCCGCTCGTTTATTGCGCCGATGACGGCGTCGCCGGTACGCCGTTCTATGTGATGAGCTTTGCCGACGGCCGCGTGTTCTGGGAGCCGCAGATGCCGGGCTCCAATCCCGCCGAGCGTGCCGCGGTCTACGATGCCATGAACGCAACCATCGCGCGCCTGCACACGTTCGATCCCGCGCAAATCGGCCTCGCCGATTTCGGCCGCGGCGAAAATTACGTCGCGCGCCAGGTCGAGCGCTGGTCGAAGCAATACCGCGCCTCGGAGACGGAGAAGATTGAGGCCATGGAGCGGCTGATCGATTGGCTGCCCAAACACATTCCGCCAAGCGGGCCGCCGCGGCTGGTGCACGGCGACTACCGGCTGGACAATCTCATCCTCGCCAAGGCCAGTGCAGACGTCCTCGCCGTGCTCGATTGGGAATTGTCGACGCTGGGCGATCCGCTCGCCGACTTTTCCTATCACCTGATGGCCTGGCACATGCCGCAATCGGAAAGTGCGGCCGGCACCGCCTCGCTGGTCGGGCACGATCTGCGCGCGCTCGGCATTCCCTCGATGGCGGATTATGTCGAGCGTTACGTCAAGCACACCGGGCTCGATCCGCGCCCGCATCTGCCAGCCTATCTCGCCTATAATTTCTTCCGCATCGCCGCCATCTTGCAGGGCATCATCGGCCGCGTGCGTGACGGCACCGCGACGAGCGAATTCGCACCGGCCAAGGCGGCGATGGTGCGCCCGCTTGCCGACAAGGCGTGGGAATTTGCGCAGGCTGCGTAACGCGGGTCGCATTACGGTCAATAAATCGTTTCCGACGTCGTCCGAATTTTGCCTGGTCGCGACGCGCAAAATTGATGTCTGGCCCGGTAAATTTGCCGCGCCATGGGAAATGACTCCATCACGGGCGCCGGCGACCTTCGGGTCCAGGTTGTCCTGCCGAAAGCGGCGCGGTCGCCCAAGCGCCGATCGCCGCAGCCGGAGAACGACGCCGACAAGCCGGCCGAGCATGCGCCGCCGCCCGGCATGGGCGAACTGGTCGACAAGTCGGCCTAGCCGAATTTCCGGCCCGGCCTCTCCGCCGTCGTCCCCGGGAAGGCGGGGACCCATAATCCCTGACGGTGCACATTTGAAATACAGGGGTTATGGATTCCAGGCCTTACTCGCTACGTTCGCTCGCCCGGGACGACAAAACCTAGCGCCGCACCTGGAAAAATTCCTTCAGCAATCCGGCGCTTTGGCTCTCGCCGATGCCGCCAAAGACCTCGGGCCGGTGGTGGCAGGTGGCGCTCGCAAAAAACCGCACGCCATTGTCCACCGCCCCGCCCTTGGGGTCGGCGGCGCCGAAATAAAGCCGGCGGACACGCGCAAACGCCATCGCCGCGGCGCACATGGCGCAAGGCTCCAGCGTGACGTAAAGATCGCAATCGATTAGCCGCTCGGAGCCGAGCGCGGCCGCCGCCTGCCGGATCGCCAGCAGTTCGGCGTGCGCGGTCGGATCCTTGTCGGCGACGGTGCGGTTGCCGGCGCGGGCGATTACCTCGCCTTGGCGCACGATGACGCAGCCGACCGGCACCTCGCCGCGCGCCTGGGCGGCGTGGGCTTCTTCCAGGGCGAATTGCATGAAGGACGGCGATGCCATAAATCGTGCTCATGCCCGAAAAACCCACTTATGACAAACCCGGCGAACGCATCGCCAAGGTGATGGCGCGCGCCGGGCTTGCCTCGCGCCGGCAGGCGGAGGCCTGGATCGCCGCCGGCCGCGTTTCGGTCAACGGCGCGGTGATTGCCTCGCCGGCGCTCAATGTGACGGCGGCAGACCGCATCGCGGTCGACGGGCAACCGCTGCGCGCGCGCGAACGCACGCGGCTGTTTCGTTACCACAAGCCGCGCGGGCTGGTGACCACGCATGCCGACCCGGAAGGACGGCCAACCATCTTCCGCGCGCTGCCCAAGGGTCTGCCGCGGCTGATCAGCGTCGGGCGGCTCGACATCAACACCGAAGGCCTGCTGCTGCTCACCAATGACGGCGGGCTCGCGCGCGTGCTCGAATTGCCGGCGACCGGCTGGCTGCGCCGCTACCGCGTGCGCGCACTCGGCCGCGTGATGCAACCCGCGCTCGACCGGCTGCGCGCCGGCATTACGGTCGCAGGCGTGCACTACGGGCCGATCGAGGCGACGCTCGATCGCGAACAGGGCGCCAATGTCTGGCTCACGATCGGCATTCGCGAGGGCAAGAACCGCGAGGTGCGAAAAGTCTTGGAGACGCTCGGTCTCACGGTGAACCGGCTGATCCGGGTGGCGTTCGGGCCGTTCGAATTGGGCGCGCTCGACGACGCGGCAGTGGAAGAAATTGCGACCGAGGAATTGCGCAAGCTGTTGGCGCCGGAGATTGTCGCACAAGCCGAGGCGGACTTCGAGGCGCCGCTGATCGAGCACGATGCGCGGCCGATCCCTTCCCGTTTCCCCGGGGCGCGACCGCGAGATCGCGAACGTCACAAAGGCGAGACAGGAGTTATGGATTCCGTG
>JBOHII010000362.1:0-4049 GCA_050725955.1 Pseudolabrys sp.
GCACTGCTCGACGAGGCCAAGCGGCTTTCACCCAAAGGGCTCGATCTCCTGGTCAACAAGGACAACGCCCGCGCCATCCGCTTCTACGAGAAGAACGGCTTCGTTTACGCCGGCGAGGACAAGAACCCGGTGTCGGGCAAACCGGTGAACCGGATGCGGTGGCGGCCGCTCTCGCCATAAAGCGATTTTTTGGCCCGGCGTCGCCGGCCCCACCCGCCCGGAGAGACACTCGGTCGCATGTGGCGGCGGGCCGGTTTGCGGCAAAATGCCATTGCAATCCTATTTTCCAGCCAGACCGCGGCGCGCGAACGGCGACGAATTGTTCGGATGACGAAATTGGGTTCGACGATACTATTCGTCAAATTGGCGCCGGCCGTGGCGATAAGCGCACTGCTGGCGGTGCCGGCACACGCCCAGCTTAATTCGCTGAAAGAGCCGCCTGTCGTTTTGCCGACGGACTTTCCCAGTGCGCCAGTGATCCAAAACCAGCAAATAAAACGCGCGCGTGAGAATGCGTATAGACGGGCGCTCAAGAAGATCCCCGACAAGAAAAATGCCCAACCTGCCGATCCGTGGGCAAATATGCGTTCGACGGCCTCATCCAAAAGTGGCCAGCAGTGAAAGACGTGGCGCCGGGAGCGCAAGCTTACGGCGCGCCGGCCAACGCCTGCGCTTTCGCCGCGTCGAAAGATTTGGAATCGACTTTAAGGTAGGCGAGCTTTTCCTCAGCGATCACCACGGCTTCCGCCACGCCCGGCACCCGGCGCAAGCGCGCGGCGAGATTCTCGGCATCGCCGGTCTGACCGTCGCCGATCGGGACCAGCCGGGTGCTCAGGTAGCTCGGCTGCGCCATGGTGGCCGCCGCCAGCAGCCAGAGCAACGCAATCGCCGTGGTCAGCGCAAACACCCCGGCGCTACCGCCTGTCTGGTGCGCCAAACCGCCGACCACGCCGCCGACGAAAATTCCGAGGAACTGGGCGCTCGAATAAAGGCCCATGGCAGTCCCCTTGGCGTCGGGCGGCGCCGCCTTGGTGATGAGCGAGGGTAAACTCGCTTCCATCACGTTAAAGCCGGAGAAAAAGACGACCAGCGCGGCCAGCAGCACGAATAGATTGCCAGCGCCGAGATAGAGCATCACTTGGCTGACCACGAGGCCGGCGACCGCGCACACGAATACACCCTTCATGCGTCGATGCTTCTCGGCCACGATGATCGCCGGCACCATCACCACGACCGACACGAGCAATACCGGCAGATAGATCATCCAATCGTTGCGGTTGGAAATGTCGAGCGTGGCCCGCAACAAGCCGGGCACCACCAGGAAGCTCGCGGTCAGCATGGCATGCAATGCGAATATTCCGAAATCGAGGCGCAGCAACTCCTTGTTACGCAGCACCGAGCCGAACAATTTAGGCACCGCTTCGGCGTCGCGATGCACGCGCAGGCGGCGCGGCCTCGGCACCACGAATTCGGTGATCGCAATGCCGACCAGCGCCAGCCCCACCATCAGCCAGAAAATGCCGGCGACGCCGATGAAATTCGCGACGATCGGGCCGGCCACCAGCGCGACCATGAAGGAGGCGCCGATGGTGATGCCGATCATGGCCATCGCCTTGGTGCGGTTCTCCTCGCTGGTAAGATCGGCCACCAGCGCCAGAATCACCGAGCCGACGGCGCCGGAGCCCTGCAGCAAGCGGCCGACGATGACGCCGCCGATCGAGGTGGCGAGCGCTGCCACCGCGCTGCCGATCGCGAACAGGATCAACCCCACGATGATCATGGGCTTGCGCCCGAATTTATCCGACAACAGGCCGAAGGGAATCTGCAACAGCCCCTGGCTTAGTCCGTAAATGCCCAACGCTTCGCCGACCAGATAGGGCGTCGCTCGCGAGAGATGCTCGGCGTAAGCCGCGAATACCGGGTAGACCATGAACAGGCCGAGGAGCCTGACCGAGAAGACCGCAGCGAGCGAGCCGGCAGCGCGGATTTCGTTTCGATTCATCTTTTCATTCCTGACACACGATGCCGCCCCACCAACAATTTCAGCCATACCTTCTTGGCGCGCGAAAAGCTTGGGCAGCCGATTTCGCACCGGTAGGTTTCCGAGTTGGAACGGATGGCTTGGTTGGTAATGCCATCCTTGACCCATTGCTCGGCGAATTCCCTGATGTTCATTACATCGCCTTGTTCGACGGCGTCCATGTCGAGGTCGGCAAGAGCGAGAAATTTTTGCAAGCCAGTGCGCCCGCCGTCCGGATCGTCGGTGAAGCCCACCGGTAGCGCCCAACCGTAGCGGGTCCAGATCGGTTGCACCATCGGGCTCATGCGCACCAGCGAGCCCTGCACGGTCTGCCGCTGGCGTTGGGGCAGGTTCTGGTTGAGAGTGACATGGGCAATGTAGCTTGCGGCATCGGGCGGGTCGTCAACGATGGCGCCGGCCAATTCTTTCACGTCGTTGACCGGGTTTGAGGTTTGCGGAATGACCATGAGGCCGGTGTCGTCGATCTGATCCGGCTGGCGGATCGGGCGGCGCACCGAACCGGTGCCGATCGAGAGCGCCACGATATTGGCGGCGCGAATCTTGTTGGCCAAGGCTTCGACCACCGCGGCCAGCACCGGATTGTTATAGCCGGCAACGGCGCCATCCCAATAACGCGCAGTGCCGATCTGCGCCGGCGCGTCGAAATAACGCACCGGCGCTGTCGAAGAGACGTTGACCGCTTCGGCGAGCGTAGCGTCGCTGTCGGTTGCAAAGCTCGACGAACGGCTGTCGGAATCCGAGCGGAAAAACGCCACGCGCTTGGTGTCGTAGTTGAATCCGCAGATCAGGAATTGCGGGCTGCTGCCGACGGATTTCTTGACCATCTTCGGCAGATCGCGAACCTGGACATCGCCTGAGTTACGCAGCAGCGCCTTGAGCCCGGCAAGCTTGGCCGCTGTGCTGTAGCGCGGCGCGAGACCGAAAAGACTGAAGATCAGGGTCCACAGGTCGCGCCGCACGCCGTCGGTCGAAAAGATCATCGTGCGTTTGTCTTTGTCCATGAAGTAGTCGTCGAGCAGCGTTTGCAACGTGAGATTTTCGAGCAACCCCGCCAGCACGATGCTGCCGCCCGAATTGGCCGCGACCAAATCGAAATCCTTGAGGACATCGTGCCCCTTTGCGCGCTTGCCGTAGAGTTCGCGTAACGCGACCGCCTGGATCAGCGCCCAGGCGCCGCCGCCGTCGAGACTGAGAATCCTGAATTTCGCCATTGAGGCTGCCCGGCGCCCGCTCGCTTGGCATAGCAGATTTACCCCGCCTGCAACCGCAGGATAGGTAGCGCGCCCGGCAAGGCAAGGCCTTGGTTTTCCGGCCCAATTGGCCGAACTTGTATGCCGGGGCCGGCTCCGCTATAGAACCGCCAAATTCTCCTTCGAAGCGCCGCGCGCCAACGGAACAAAAGACATGAAACAGGACATCCATCCCGGCTACCACACCATCAAGGTGGTGATGACCGACGGCAGCGAATTCACCACCCGCTCGACCTGGGGCAAGGAGGGCGATGTCATGCATCTCGACATCGACCCGAAGTCGCACCCCGCCTGGACCGGCGGCCAGCAGCATCTGATCGACCGCGGCGGGCGTCTGTCGCGCTTCCAGAAGAAGTTTTCCGGTTTCTTGAAGACCGACGACAAGAAGACCGATAAGAAATAGCGAGCGGACTGCCTTCGCTTATGAAAAACCCCCAGGCGGGGGTTTTGCTTTCGCGACTGCCGTCACCGAGCCGTAGACCGGCAATTACGTCAGACTTGCCTCGGTCGCCGGCCGATCAGACGATTTCCGCGCCGAATGCGGCCTTCAACAGGCCGAGTTGACGTTCGACGGGATTGATTGCCGCCGAGCGGTCGGGCGCCGGCTGATTGTGGATGGTGGAGTCGAGCCGGCGCACTTTGCTTTGCAGCTTGTGCGAGCGCTCGATCAGTTCGCGCAAATTCGCCGGCAGCAATTCCAGATTATTCGGATCGTGGAAGTCGGCGGCGGAAAGCCTGACCTTGCTCTTTTCCTTGTT
>JBOHII010000363.1:0-23569 GCA_050725955.1 Pseudolabrys sp.
GGACATCGCCATGGCGAGTGCCGAGTTGACGTTGCCAAGCAGGAAGTTGACCTTGTCGCGATCGATCAACTTGCGCGCCTTCTGCACCGCGGTGGCGGCGTCGCCGGAGGTCGAATCCTCGACGAGAAGCTCAGCCTTGCGGCCCATGATGCCGCCCTTGGCGTTGATCTGCTCGAGGGCGAGCTGGCAGCCTATCAATTCATTCTTGCCGACGGCTGCATAGGTGCCGGTGAGCGGATTGTCGAGGCCGATCTTGACCTCGTCCGCCGCGCGCGCGGTGATGATAAATGGCGAAGCGATCTGAGCAACGCCCGCCAGTGCCGCAGCTTTTACGAGCGTGCGTCGATCAATTTTCGTCGAAAAGGCATCCCAAGCCATCGTAGTCCTCCCGTTGTTTTGTGATCGAAATAACGTCGGCGCAAATTTGTCGGATGGTTGCGCGAACGCGATCGTTCTTGGTTGTTCACATCCTAGTAGCAAGATTTTTCCGGGACGCAATTCGTTAAATGCCATGCAATGCCAAAATCGCTATCCGGCCGATGCAACCGTCTTTCGTAGTAAGACCAACGCTAGCTATTTGTTATTTAAGCATTTCCACGTTCAAACTGATTTGTTCCGTCGCCAAATCATTACGCAGATTTAACTGCGCGCTTTGCGGAATGGTTGCTAGTCGAGGGTTCGATCCCGCGCTGAAACCCTCCCTTGGGTAACCAGTGCGCTTGGCCCCGCACAAAATGTTGCGGGGCCTTTTTTCGCGCAGCCGCCCACCCGACAGCCTATGGAAGGTCATGTCGCGGCAGAAAGATCTGCAATACTCAAGCCGCGCCGCGACCCCGTTGCCTCATCAAAAATGCCGGTCGTCACAGGCCACCGCACGGCCGGGCGCACGGGCTTTGATCGCATTCGCGCGCGCTGAATATTCAATCCGGCCATCCGCGCGAGCCGGTATTGCGGCCCGCACCAACTCGATTAATCTGTCGCGATCGCTTTTTTACATTGCGGCAATCGTTTTGGCGATCGGGCTGTAACTCGGCGTCTGCGCCAGCCAGAAGTCTGCGAAATCGGGAAATGGCACTGTCACGTCGATAGCCCTGGTGGCGATCTCTGCAAATCCTGCCTGCTCGAACAATGCGGCAAGCGCACCGAGGCTCGAATCCGAGGCGCCCGGCACAGTTGGAACATCGCCGCCGATTTGGCGGATACCAAGGCGCAAAGGCCAGGTCGGGCTACGTTCCGCTGCGAAATCCCACACGTAACCGGCGACAACGCCGCCCGCGCGCGCAACGCGACGCATTTCCGACAGGGCACGCGGCCGATCGGTAATGAAATTTATGACGAGAGCGGCGGCAACGACGTCGAACGTCGCGTCCGGAAAGGGCAGCGCCTGGGCATCGGCAAACTGGAAAATCGCCCGCCGGGCCACCGGCTGACGGCGTGCGTGGTCGATCTGCGACCGGGCCAGGTCGACGGCAACCGTTAAGGCCGGAGCGCACGTGTCGAGGACCAGCTCGGTGAAAATGCCGGTGCCGCAGCCGACGTCGAGCCAGCGCAGACCCGCAGGGGGCGCCACCCAATCGAGGAAGACCGCGCCGACGGCGCCACTCCAGCGCCCCATGAGACGCTCGTAAGCAGCGCCGTCGGCAAAGCTGTGCGCAATTTCAGCCATGCGGAAAATCACGGCTGAGCCGTCAATTGTCAGTTCGGCTTGATCCCAACCGCTTTGACCAGTGCGGCATTCGCGGCGATTTCCTTGCGGACATAGCCGCCGAACTCTTTCGTCGTCATGACCATGGGATCGACGCCCAGCGCGGCCAACTTGTCCCTCACCTTGGGCGCTTGCAGCGCTTTGAGGGTCTCGTCGTGAAGCTTCTCGACGATATCATGCGGTGTTTTCGCCGGGAGATAGACCCCGAACCAGATCGGAAACTCGGCATTTTTGAAACCGGCTTCGCGCATCGTCGGAACATCCGGCAGCGCGGCCGAGCGTTTGGAGCTATTCACCACGAGTGCCGTGAGCTTGCCTTCCCGAACAAGCGGCAGCACGAGCGCGACCGGTCCGAAGAAAAAATCGGCCCGGCCGGCCATCACTTCGGTCATCGCCTGCGCGCCGCCTTTGAACGGAACATGCAGGGCCTTCACGCCCGCGCTGAAGCAGAACCGTTCCGCGCTCAGATGGGTTGCGGTCCCGACACCGACCGAGGAGAAGGTCAAAGACCCCGGCTTGGCCTTGGCCGCGGCGACGAGATCGCCAACGGTCTTGAACCCCTTCGCCGGCGAAACCACCAGCACGCTCGGTGAAACGCCGAGCGGGATGACCGCCGCTAAATCCCGCGCCGGATCGTAGCTCAGCTTTCGGTAAAGCGCCGGGGAGATCGTGTACGCGTTCGAGTTGACGAGAAGGGTGTAGCCGTCAGGATCCGATTTGGCGACGAAGTTCGTGCCGATCGTTCCCCCGGCACCAGGGCGATTTTCCACGATAATGGTTTGTCCGAGCTGCGCCGAGAGCTGTTCGAACACCACGCGCGGGACGATGTCGGTGGCGCTGCCGGCGCCGACCGGCACGATCGCCCGCACCGGTCTCACCGGCCAAGACTGTGCCCCGGCCGGAATCGTCGCCAGCCCAAGTCCGAATACCGCCAGTGTCATCAAGCAGATCGGTTTCATGACTTCCTCCTTGCCGCGTGTCGACCCCGCATCGGTAAAGTCGCCGCGCAAGTTGCCGCCGGCACCACCGCCCGTCCAATATATGTTTATTCTAGCTATCTATGCCGATCCGGCATAAGGAGAACGACATGGATTTGCGGCACGCGCGAACCTTCGTCACCGTGGCCGAGCTCGGCACCGTCTCCAAAGCGGCGCTGCGCCTGCGCATAGCCCAACCTGCTTTGTCCCGGCAGATCGGCGCGCTCGAGCAGGAACTCGGTCTCAAGCTTTTCGACAGGGTCGGACGCCGGCTGCTGCTGACCAGCGACGGCGAAGAGCTACTCGGCGACTGCCGCGGCCTGCTGAACTATGCCGTCGCAGTCGGCGAACGAGCTCAGGTACTCCGGCGCGGAGACGCCGGCGTGTTGAAAGTGGCAGCGTCTCCGCAACACATTGAAAGTGTATTCTCGCGGTTCCTGCCTCGCTATGCGCGACGCTTTCCCAACGTGCAGGTGAAGGTGAGTGAGGGAAGCGGCCGCGAAATCCTGGCCATGCTGGAACACGGCGACGTTCATCTTGCTCAGAACCTGCTGCATGCGGTTCAACTGGACACGCAGCGGTTCGCGATTCGACTGCTGGAGCCGGTTGAATTGCTCGCCGCGTGTCATCCGCGTCTGACGCTAGGCAGCCGCGGCACAATCGAGATCGGCCAGATCGCGCCGCATCCGTTGCTGTTGCTGGACAGCGGGTTCGGGTTTCGCCGGGCCTTCGACGCCGCCTGCCGCCTCGCGGGGATTGCGCCAAAAGTTCAGTTCGAAAGCCGTGCTCCGCACACGCTGCTCGCGCTGGCTGAAGCCGGCCACGGCGTGGCTATCATTCCCTCGGCCCTGCGCACGCATCGTTATACGCTGCGAATCGCCCGCTTAACCTTTGCGGGCGAACCACTGCGTGAGCCATTGAGTATTTTGTGGGACAAGCGTCGCCCGTTGCCACGCTACGCCTCGACATTCTGCGATATGTGGACCGAGCACGTGCGCAAGGTCTTCCCGATCTCGCGACCGACCGACGTCGGTGACAAGGCGACGCGCGCTACGGCGCGCAACATGCGCTGATGTGCGATCGCGCTGCCAGGCCACGCCCGACGGTTGCACCGTCATGATGGCGACCAATGCGCAGGTCGCGATCAAAGCGCCTTTTGCTTGTGCCCGCATTCCTTGCAGGAATATTCGACGCGAGTCTGGCCTTTCGGCGCCTTGACGCGGTTGACCGCGCCACACTTGCCGCATTTCGCCTCGATGCGGGTGTCGCCCTGCGTCACCGTGACCGATTTGCGCTCCAGCGCCTCTTTGATGAGACGTTCTGTTTCCTCGCGCATCTCCTGTTTGGACATGTCAGCCCTGCTCGTTTCGACGACTCAGCCCTGCACCACAGTCACATGGGTGCCGACCGGCACGCGATTGTAAAGATCGATGATGTCCTGGTTGAACAGACGGATGCAGCCGGACGAGACTGCCTGCCCGATGGTCTCGGGCTCGGTGGTGCCGTGCAGGCGGAAGTAGGTATCGTGGCCGTCGCGGTAAAGGTAGAGCGCGCGCGGTCCGAGCGGGTTATTGGGGCCGCCGTCCATCCCGCTCGAGTAATGCCGGTAAAGCGGGATCGCCGCCATCATATTGGCGGTCGGCGTCCAATGCGGCCACTTTTCCTTGCGGCCGATGATCGCCGAGCCGTGAAAATTCGTGCCCTCCGTGCGGCCGACGCCGATGCCGTAGCGCAGCGCCTTGCCGCCGGCCTCGACCAGATAGAGACGGCGTTGCGGCACGTTGACCACAATCGAGCCCGGCTTCTCCTTGCCCTTCCAAGGCACTTCCTGGCGCAACAAGCCCGGATCGACGCTGGTGATATCGATCGGCGGGATGCTGAAGCCGCCGTCGCTGACATGGCCATAATTGGCGCCGGCGCAGGCGGACAGGAATAGCGGCAGGCCGGCCAAAAATGCACGGCGACAGAGCATTGCGGCCGCGCGGGCTGCATTGGCGGGGCGATGGGGCATGGGGCGATGTCGTATGAGGCGCTGACGCATGGGGCACACAAGTTGACCGTGCCGTGCCTAGCCTAGCACCGGTCATCCATGCAACAGGGCGACGACAGAACGCGGCGCGCCGTGGCTTCCGCACAACCGGCGCCGTCTGCTATCGTCCCCGGCGTCCCACGCTAGAGCGCGGATCAGCGAGCAGGCCATGCAGCCCCAGCAACAAGCCGACTATGACCACCGTTTCCATGCCATCCATGACGCCGAAATCCCGTGGCAGGAGGGATCGAAATCGGTGCTCAAGCTGCCGGAGGGCGTCCAGGTGAAGATTTTCGCGCACGATGCGGCGATGGGACGGATCGACATGAAGGTCAAGTTTCCGCCCGGCTATGTCGAGCCCGAGCATGCGCACAAGAGCTGGCATTCGATCGTCGTGCTCAAGGGGCGCATGTGCGTCGCCGGCAAGGATCTGCGGCCCGGCGACTACGTGTTCGGCTGGGACGAGTTGCACGGACCCTATGAATACCCGGATGGCTGCGAGGTGTTCGTGGTTTTCATGGGCGATGGCGTCGCGCACGAATGGGACGAGCGCAAACACAAAGCACACCGCAACGTCTGGCAGGCGGAGACCGAGGAAGGCCGACAGGGCGTCGAGAGCCATAGCGCGCAGCGCAAGACGGGCTAAAAAAATTGCGGCCACCGGCCGCGCTCGTCGCGATCTTACATTTTCTAAAAGTGGCGCGCGTCGGGAGCGGCCGAAATGGGGTCTTGCCTGACTGATGCGACCCGCGAGCCGCTCCCGGCGTGCCGTTCGCAAATCTGCCGCTATGCGATCACCCGAACGTTTGCGAGCGCAATCGTCGCGGCACTCTGACCCGGTGGTGCCATACAAACCTCCGTGTCTTGTGTGTGCGTTTTATAGTCGGACCGGAGCATGCACGCTGTCAAGGCTGAAAAATTCGCACGCTGACCGCAACTTAAGCAACCTGACTGACGGCGCGTCCGGCATCCTTGCCGTCGCCCAAGAATAGCCGGTGGATCTCCGCGGCGGGCAGCGGGTGGCTGATGAAATAGCCCTGCATTTCCGTGCAGCCGAGCATTCGAGCCTGGTCGCGTTGTTCCGCCGTCTCGACTCCCTCGGCAATGACTCGCATGTCGAGATTGTGCGCCAGATCGGCGATGGCGCGGACAATGGCGCGAGACTCGACCTTGTCGGCCAAGCCGGCAATGAAGCTGCGGTCGATCTTGATCTTGCTGAATGGAAAACTCATGAGATAGCCGAGCGAGGAATAGCCGGTGCCGAAGTCGTCCATGGCGAATTGCACCCCGAGCTGGTGCAGTCGCTTGAGCGTGGCGAGATTGCCGAAGGTGTTCCGCAGAAACACCGATTCGGTAATCTCAAGCACCAGCTTGCCGGCCGGAATGCGGGCCGACGCAATGGCGCCGACCACCGCGTTTATGAGATTCTTGTTGGTCAATTGAATCGACGAGATGTTGACGGCGATGCCGACGTCATCCGGCCACGTTGCCGCCTCGGCGCAAGCCGTCCGCAACACCCATTCGCCCAGCGGGACAATCAGGCCGGTCTCCTCCGCCATCGGGATGAATTCCGTCGGCGCAACCAAACCTCGCGTCGGATGGCGCCAGCGCACCAGCGCCTCGAAGCAAATGACTTTATTGTCGGAGAAGCTGACCACCGGCTGGTAGAAAAGCTCGAATTCGCCGTTGGTGATCGCGTTGCGCAGGTCGCTTTCCAGCTGACTGCGGGCCTGCATGCGGGCATTCATTTCCGGCTCGTAGAAACAATAGGTGCCGCGACCGGTGTTTTTTGCCTCGTACAGCGCGATATCCGCGGTTTTCAGCAAATCGTTGAGCTCAGTCGCGTCGTTGGGCGCAATCGAGATGCCGACGCTGATGTCGACGGTGACCTGATTCGCATCGAGTTCAAAAGGCTGGTGGATAGCTTCGCGCGCCCGCATCGCGAGGGAGGCGGCATCGGACGGGTGATCGATCCCCGCCTGAATGATGGCAAATTCATCGCCGCTCAGGCGCGCCACCAGATCGATATCCCTGACGCAGCCGCGTAGCCGTTCGGCAACGCCCCTGAGCAGCTTGTCGCCGGCGGGGTGGCCGAGGGTGTCGTTGATGCGCTTGAGATGGTCAAGATCGAGATAAAGCACCGCAATACTCTCGCCGCGCCGGACGCGCTTGAGCGCCTGCTCGAGCTGTTCGTAGAAGAGCTTGCGATTGGCGAGGCCGGTCAGCGTGTCATTGTGCGCCGCATACCAGATACGCTCTTCGGCGCGCTTTTCATCGGTGACGTCCTCATGCGTGGCGACCCATCCGCCATCCGCCGTCGGCTGGTTGACGACGCAAATGACCCTGCCGTCGCGCAATTCCGTGAACTTGCTGGTGCCGCTCCGCTGACTGACCAGCGTCTGGATTTCAGACATATAATTTTCGACGGCGTCGGCCGAAAAACTGCCGGTCGCGATCCGATGATCGAGCAATTCTCGCAAAGTGCAGCCCCGCCTGACGACATCCGCCGATAACCCGTACATGTCGAGATAGCGTTGGTTGCAGACGATGGTTCGCGAAGACGAATCGAACATCACCAGGCCCTGCGACATGTTATTCAGGGCGGCATCGACGGTAGCCTCGGACGTCGCCAAGCGGTTGTACTGGTTGCTCTGAGCTTTGAGCAGATAGGCCACGCAGAGCATCACCAGCAATGTGCCAACGCCAAGGATCGTCGCCTGGATACGCCAGCTCGCGAGCGCGGCGGCTTCGCTTACGCCGATATTGACCACCAGCGGATAGTCCTGCAGCGGGTGCACCGCAACCAGACGGGGCTTGCTATCGAAATAGCCCGGCGATCGGTATTGGCCGCCTCCTTGCTCGACCAGCCGGTACCAAGGCGAGCCGGGCGGCATCTTTTCGTACGCCCGGTCTTTCGGGTCCGGATAACGCGCGATTACGGTGCCGTCACGATGCAAAAACAAAAACGACTGGTGGGGCAGAGACCCGATGGATTCATAAATTTGCTGAAAATAATTGAGCGTGACGCCGGCAATGACCAAACCTCGAAATGAATTGTCGGCGCCATTGATTCTCTTGCTCAACAGGATGACGTGCATTCCCTTGAGGCGATCGTACAGCGAGTCGCTAAAGTAAATTCCTCGATCGTCGTTGTTCTTGAAATACTGAAAGTGCGGCAGATCGGAAATATTCAGTTTTGGACTTGGCCACAATCGCGTCGTGTTGAGCAGGTCGCCGTTCTCGTCGATCAATCCAATAAACTCTGCCTGCCGAACGCGCGACAAACGATCCAGAAGAAACCGATACGTGTCCTCGCTGCGGGAAGCGGTATCGATTTCATCGGGCGTCTCGGTGCCGGTATTTTCTGCTCGATCTTTGATCTCGGAGAGAACGAGATCGGTCGATTGCACGGAATTGTCGATCTGGTGGGCGAGCACCGTCGCAAGATTGCCGGTGCCCCGCGACGCGTCGGCAATCGCGTCCGCGTGCAGCCACCATATGGTCAAACCGATGGTGAGCGCCGACGCGCAGGTGAGAACCGCGGCGCCCGCGAGCAGGACATGAAACCGTAACTGGCCGGTGCGTAAGGCCATGCGCAAAAATCGATCTGTGCGAGTTTTCAACCGCAGCGTAGGCGATGCACGTTTTGGTGGCGTTTAGCGCAGCGCTGAATCTTGGAATTGAATTAATGGAACCCTAATGGCCAACGGCTGGGCCGCCCTCTACTGAAATACCAGGGCCGTTTTCAACAACTCGGGGCGGACAATGACTGACCGCGAGCGGAACCTGTTCACAGCGCGCGTTCACCCGTGTCAATCGTGCGCGCCTACCGCTCCTTGCGCGGCTTCTTGCGCCGCTCGGCCAACTCCTCAAGCGCGATCGCGCTTTTCATATAGATGCCGCGGTCCCTGCATTTCGAACATTGCACCGAAAATTCAGCCGGCAGCGCCTGCAATTTGTAGACGTAAATAGGCGCCGAGCACTTGCGGCAGGCGATTAAGCCGCGCTGGGGTAGGTGGCCTTTCGCGAACGTGGGGCGAGCGTCAGCGGTTTCATCGCGGCTGCTGGCGCATCGTCTGGCGGGCTTGCCAGTAACCGAGCAGGCGCTCGGCCGCCTCGCGTGACAACCGGCCGTACTCCTCCTCCATCGCCTCGAACTTTTGCTCGCGGTCCTCACCCATGCCGGGAAGGTTGTTCAGCACCGCGTGGGCGATGTGCCATTCGAGACCGATGGCCTTGCACATCGCCATGGTGCCGAACGGTTCGCTGTCGCAGATCAGCCGCGACACCAGCGCGATCGGTACCCCACTCAGGATCGATAGTGCTGCCACCAGTTCGGCGATGCGGTTGCCGTCGGCAAATTGCAGCACTTTGGAGCGGGTGTGCGCAGTATCCTGACTGAAGGAATGTACCAGACGCTGGGCGGCGGCGAATTCCCTCGGTGAAACTGTCGTGCTGCCGGCCTGCGCGGCGATCTGCGTGAGCACGCGATTGATGGCGTCGCGATCGGTCGGCCCGGCCATGGCCAGCATGCGTTGCCGCGCTTCTTCGGTGGCGTGGGCAAGCAGCCGCTTGAACAGCGTGGGCGAGATATCGGCGCGCCGGGTCATCGCCACGGTGAGTTCGTTGTCGCCGCTCGCGCGCATCGCCAGCATCGACATGCCGGTCTTGGAGAGGCGCGCGCCGGAATTGACCGCAACCTTGGTGACCACTTCGCGGTCGCCGCGGTCGACCAGCACATCGGTGACCAGCGGGCTGAGCTGCTCGCGTTCGGCGATCATGCTTAAATGCGACTGGCCTTTGCTCTCGGCGATATCGACCAGATTCTGATCGGTGAGCCGCGGCGATTGCGCCAGCACCGGCCCGGCGACGCGGATGTCGTCGTCGGATGCCAGGCGGCGGATGACGTTGGCTGGCGCATTGGCGATCGGCGCCAGGTCCATGCTGAGCTCGACCCGCGCCCGGCTTTCGACGTGATCGACCAGGCGGACGATGACGTCGTCGAACACCGACGACACCTCCTCGTTGGCGCGGGTGTGGCCGGCCAAAAACAAGTCGGTGACGTTCCTCAAAATCGAAAGGTGGCGTTGGGACGAACCGCCCTTCAGTGCATTTTCAAGCTCGTCGATAACTTTTAGAGCCTGTGACATTGGCTGCCATTTTCCAGCAGGAATTCTTCCTGCCGTCTTCTCGCGCAATCCGAAGGTGATGCGTCAAATCGCGGCCGGGAGAATAGGGCCGGAAGAATTAAAGTTGTTTTAATCAATTACACGCAGGGCGTGTGTTTCCTCCTCGGCCGTTGCTCCCCCAAACACCCGCAATTCAAATTCATATTGGCCGCACCGCCCGCGGGCTTGCCAGCCGATATGTTATAATGTTACAAACACGGCCTTGGGGGATGCCCGTTTTCACTCATAACCGTCAGGTTGCAGCCATGAAGATCGTTACCGGCCTTACCCTCGCCCTCAGCCTTGCCGTGTTGACGCTTGCGCCAGCACCGTCCGCCCGCGCCGCCGACGGCAAGATCGCCGTGGTGGCGGCGGAGAATTTCTACGGCGGCGTCGTCCAGCAGATCGGCGGGCCGCAGGTCGAGGTCGTCAGCGTCATGAGCAATCCGGACCAGGATCCGCATCTGTTCGAGACCTCACCGGCGGTGGCGCGCCAGCTCGCCGCCGCGCAGATAGTCATCTACAACGGCGCCGATTACGACCCGTGGATGCCCAAGCTCCTGGCCGCGGCGGCGCATCCTGGACGCGTGACGATCGTCGCCGCCGATCTCGTCAACAAGAAGCCCGGCGATAATCCGCATATCTGGTACGATCCCCCGACCATGCCGGCGGTCGCCAAGGCGGTCGAACAGGCGCTGAGTAAAGCCGATCCAGCCCATGCCGACGAATTCCACGCGCGGCTCGCGACGTTCCTTTCCTCGCTCAAGCCGCTGCATGAGAAAATCGAAGCCGTGCGCAAGAAATATGACGGCGCCGCCGTCACCGCGAGCGAGCCGGTATTCGGCTATATGGCGAGCGCGCTTGGCCTGAAAATGCGCAACGAGAAGTTTCAGCTCTCGATCATGAACGACACCGAGCCGAGCGCCAGCGACGTCGCCGCTTTCGAGCGCGACCTGAAAGAACACAAAGTGCGCGTCATGTTCTTCAATAAACAAGCTTCCGACAAAATCGTGCAGCACCTTGTCACGATAGCAAAGGCGGCGAAAATCCCGGTGGTCGGCGTGACCGAGACCGTGCCACCTGATATGACCTTCCAGCAATGGATGCTGAGCGAAGTCACCGACACCGAGAAGGCGCTGGCCGGCCCGAATTCGTGAACGCGGTCGAACTCGACCACGCCACCCTGGAGCTGGGCGCGCGCGCGGTGCTCGCGGACGCAAGCTTTGCGATCCGCCTTGGCGAATTCATCGGCGTGCTCGGCCCCAATGGCGCCGGCAAGACCACACTGATGCGGGCCATCCTCGGCCTCTTGCCGCCGACCACCGGAACACTGCGCGTCTTCGGCCGCGCGCCGCAGCGCGGCAACCCGCAGATCGGCTATCTGCCGCAGGTGCGCACGGTGTTGCCGGACCTGCGCGTGCGCGGTCTCGATTTCATCGCCTCCTCGCTCAACGGCGAGCGCTGGGGCGTGCCGCACTCCAGACGCGCCGACCACCGCATGATCGACGACACGCTGTCGCTGGTCGGCGCCCGCGCCCTCGCCAACCGGCCCATATCGGCCATGTCCGGCGGCGAGCGGCAGCGGCTCTTGCTGGCGCAGGCGTTGATCGGCTCGCCGAAGCTGCTGCTGCTCGACGAGCCGCTGATCAGCCTCGATGCGCACCACCAGGAAGTCGCCATCGACGTGGTGCGCAAGATCAGCCGCGAGCGCGGCATTACCGTCATGTTCAGCGCGCACGAGCTCAACCAGTTGCTCGGCACGCTCGACCGCGTGCTCTATCTTGGCAACGGCCGCGCCGTGCTCGGCACTGTCGACGAGGTCATCACCGCGCCAGTGCTTTCGAAGCTCTACGGCACCGACATCCAGGTCCTGCGCGCCGACGGGCACATCTTCGTCATGTCGCGCGGCCGCGACGTGGAAGGCACGGCGCACCAGCACGATCACAACCACGACGACCACGGGCATCATCATCATCACTGAAATGTTCCAATACGACTTCATGAACAACGCCTTTGCCGCCGCCGGGATCGTCGCGGTGGTGTCTGGCATTGTCGGTTATTTCCTGGTGATGCGCGGGCAGACTTTTGCCGGCCACGCGCTCTCCCATATCGGCTTTGCCGGCGCCACCGGCGCAAGCCTGATCGGGCTTGCACCGCTCTGGGGCCTGGTCGGCTTCACGCTCGCCGCCGGCATCACCATGGGCGTGTTGAGCGAGCGCATCAGCAACCGCGACGTCGCCATCGGTATCGTGCTGGCGCTGGCGCTCGGCTTCGGGCTTTTGTTCCTGCACTATTACACGTCGTTCGCGACGCAGGCGACCGCGCTGCTGTTCGGCAACGTGCTGGCGGTCGACCACACGATGATCGCCACGCTGGCGGTGCTATCCGTCGTCACGCTGCTCGCGCTTGGCGCGATCATGCGGCCGCTGATTTTCGCCAGCCTGCAGCCGGAACTGGCCGAGGCCAAGGGCGTGCCGCTGCGTTTCGTATCGACCGCGTTCCTTGCCATTGTGGCGCTGGCGGTCTCGGAATGCGCGCAGATCGTCGGCGTCCTGCTGGTATTTACGCTGATGGTCGGCCCGCCGGCCGCCGCGCAGCGCCTCGCCACAGGCCTGTGGAGCGGGCTTGCGCTCGCCGCCCTGCTCGCATTGGCCGAGGCCTGGCTCGGCATCACCATCGCCTATTACACGGACTGGCCGGTCAGCTTCTGCATCGCCTGCCTGAGCGCATTCGGCTATTTTGCCGCAATTCTTATGCCGTCGCCGCGCACGCGGACGACCGTTTCGGAACTCGCATAAAGCGGGCATTTCCAGCGCTTCACGGCCGTTCTATGCGCGCCCGCCAACGGCGCGGCGCATGGCCGCAATGCCCTTGCGGTAGGCCTAGGGCGGCCACCGGACCGCTAATGTCCCGACACCACCGACCCCTTCAGGGCCGGCTTCACGTCACATCGCAGAGGAAATGCCCGTATGACCCCTAAATTCGTCCGCTACGGCCTGATCGCCGCGGCCATGGTTCTGGCGCCGATTGGCGCCAACGCCGAAGAGTTCATCAACATCCTCACCGGCGGCACCGGCGGCGTTTATTATCCGCTCGGAGTCGCGCTGTCGAAAATCTATGCCGAAAAGATCCCCGGCGCCAAACCTTCGGTGCAATCGACCAAGGCCTCGGTCGAAAACCTCAATTTGCTGCAGGCTGGCAAGGGCGAAATCGCATTCACGCTCGGCGATTCGCTCGCCGATGCCTGGAAGGGCAATCCCGAAGTCGGCTTCAAGGCCAAGCTCGACAAGCTGCGCACGGTCGCCGCGATCTATCCGAACTACATCCAGATCGCCGCGCTCAAGGATGCGCACATCAACACCCTCGCCGATCTCAAGGGCAAGCGCCTGTCGGTCGGCGCGCCGAAGTCCGGCACCGAACTCAACGCGCGCGCGATCCTCGCCGGCGCCGGTATGTCGTACAAGGATCTCGGCAAGATCGAATATCTGCCGTTCAGCGAGTCGGTCGAGCTGATGAAGAACCGCCAGCTCGACGCCACGCTGATCTCCGCCGGTCTCGGCGTGTCGGCGATCCGCGACCTGTGCGCCTCGGTCGATTGCGTGATCGTCGAGACGCCGAAGTCGGTGGTGGCGAAGATGGGCTCGCCCTATCAGTCCGCGCCTATCCCGGGCGGCACCTACAAGGGCAACGACAAGGACGTCAACGCCGTCATCGTGCCGAATTATCTGGTCACCCGCTCGACGCTGCCCGACCAGGAAGTCTACGCGATGACCAAGACCATGTTCGACAACCTGCCCGCGCTGCAGGCCGCACACGCCGCCGCCAAGGCCATGAGCCTCGACAAGGCAGGCAAGAACCCGCCGGTGCCGCTGCACCCGGGCGCCGCAAAGTTCTATAAAGAGAAGGGCGTCCTCTAAGCTGGACTGCCGTGTATGCGAGGGCGCCCGAGCAAGCGTCCTCGCGTCACGTCCTACAATGACGCCTAGTGGGGAAACGCGTCGATGACCGATCTCGATATCGCCGCCGTGGCGCCGGTGACGCCTATCCCGGGCCAGACCAAGACCGAGGCCCGGCTGGAGAAGGGCTGGGGCAACGACCTCGAAGGCAATGCACTGTTCTGGATCGCGGTGGCGTTTTCGGCGTTCCAGATCGTCACCGCCACGTTCAGCCCGCTGCCGAGCCAAATCGTGCGCTCGGTGCATGTCGGCTTCCTGATGATCGTGGTGTTTGGCGTCACCTCGACGCTAACCGACAAGCGTGCCGCCAAGGCGGTCTATTGGGCGCTCGGCATCATTGGCTTCGTGCTCGGCTTCTATCACTGGGTATTCTACGAGCAGCTCATCCTGCGCGCCGGCGATCCCAACATCGCCGATATCGTCGTCGGCGTCATCGTGGTGGCGCTGGTGTTCGAGGCTGGCCGTCGCATGATGGGCCCGATCCTGCCGATCATCTGCGCGATCTTCCTCGCCTACGGCCTGTTCGGACAATTTCTGCCGAGCCCGCTCAATACGCGCGGCTACGAATTCAACCAGATCGTCGACCAGATGTTCCTCGGCACCGAGGGCATCTACGGCATTCCGGTATACGTCTCCTCCACCTACATCTTCCTGTTCATTCTGTTCGGCGCTTTCCTCGAGCGCGCCGGCATGATCGGCCTGTTCACCGACGTCGCCATGGGCACCGTCGGCCACGCCCGCGGCGGGCCGGCCAAGGTGGCGGTGATCGCGTCCGGACTGATGGGAACGATCAACGGCTCCGGTATCGCCAACGTGGTGACGGTCGGCCAGTTCACCATTCCGCTGATGAAGCGCTACGGTTATCCGGCCTATTTCGCCGGCGCCGTGGAAGCGACCTCATCGATGGGTGGCCAGATCATGCCGCCGGTGATGGGCGCGGTCGCCTTCATCATGGCGGAGACCATCAACGTCCCCTATTCCACCATCTGCATCGCAGCCATCGTGCCGGCGCTGCTCTATTACTATTCGGCGTTCTGGGCGGTGCACCTGGAAGCCGGCAAGCGCGGCCTGGTCGGACTGTCGAAGGACGATTGTCCCAACCCGATCGCGGCCTTGAAGAAGAACTGGTTCCTGCTGATGCCGCTGGCGGCGCTGGTGGTGCTGCTGTTTGCCGGCTACACGCCGCTGTTTGCCGGCACCGTCGGCCTCGGCCTGACGGTGATGGTGATCTTCAGCCATCCGATCGTGGCCGCGCTCCCGGCTCAGGCGCTGCGCGTGGCGTTCTGGATCCTGCTGGGTCTGTCGGCGGCGCTGTTCTTCGAATACGGCATCTGGCTGCTGATCTCGATGGTGGCGGTGCTGATGGCGGTCACCGTCTGGGTCAAAGGCGGGCGAGAGACGCTGAAAGTCGCGCTCAATAGCCTCGCCGACGGCGCTCGCCATGCGTTGCCGGTGGGCGTTGCCTGCGCGCTGGTCGGCACCATTATCGGCACGCTGACGCTGACCGGCGCCGCGACCAATTTCGTGCGCGTGATCGTGTCGGTCGGCGAAACCTCGATCTTCGCCTCGCTCTGCCTCACCGCGCTGACCTCGCTCGTCCTCGGCATGGGCATCCCGACCATCCCGAATTACATCATCACGTCGTCGATCGCCGCGCCGGCACTCTTGCATCTCGGCGTGCCGCTGATCGTGTCGCATATGTTCGTTTTCTACTTCGGCATCATGGCGGACCTGACGCCGCCGGTAGCGCTTGCCGCTTTCGCCGCCGCCTCGATTGCCAAGGAGTCGGGATTCAAGATCGGCTGGACCGCGGTCAAAATCGCGCTGCCGGGTTGGATCGCGCCCTTCATGGCGGTCTATGCGCCCGCGCTCATGCTGCAGCCGGTCGGCCCGCGCGTCGCCGCCTATGGCCTCGTGGCGGCGGCAGCTTACGTGATCTTCAAGGCGGTGCTGGCAGTGACGTTGTGGGGCGTGACCGCCACCGGCTTTTTCCTCAGACCCGTGGGCTGGCCGGAGCGCATCATCGCATTCCTCTCCGCCGCACTCCTGGTGGTGGAATATCCCTGGACCGACCCGGCCGGCTTCACCGCTTGCGCAGCGTTCCTCGCCTACCAGTTCTGGACGGCCCGCCGCGCACGCCGCACGCTTGCCGCAAAGCCGGCAGAGTAATTGGGCATGGAGATTTGCCTGCTGGCCGCCGGCACGATCGTGCGCCTCGGCGCCGTCGCGCTCACGCTGGCCTGGACCCATTCGATCGAGAAGACGCGCTGGGAAGAGGATTGGCGGGCGACGCCGGCCGGGCTGGTGCTGGAGGAAGACCGCATCCAGTCGACCGGTGCCGGCATGGAGCCGCCGCCTAATGCGCATTTCGACGGCCAGTGGTGGCACTACACCCCGCCTTTGGCGCCGATGAAGAGCGTGGTGCTGCGCCGTTCCGGCACCACAGTCAGCGACTGGCAGGTCTGCATCGCCGGAAGCTGCCGCCCGATGGGCGACTATCTGCCGAAAGACGCCGACCCGGTGACGTTGACCACCTGTCCGTGATAACCCGCCGGTGCGGCGCTTGACGATACGGGGGACCCGGCGGCCATGAGTTTCAAAATCGTCAATGCGATGGCGGCCGTTACCGTGCTGGTCCTGGCCGGCACGCAGCCGGCGCCGGCCGATTCGCTGAAATGCAGCGACGAACAGAAAGCCTGCATAACGATCTGCCAGAAGAATCCGCGCGCTTTGGTCGGCGATTGCATCGCCAACTGCCGCACACGGACCAACTTCTGCAAAAAGACGGGCTGCTGGGACAACGGCATCAAGCGTTATTGCGGCCTGTTGCGGCAGTAGCCGAGCCGCCCCCGGACAGCGGAGGCGGCCTTATGGCGATCAGGCGCTGGCGAGCGCGTCGGAAATCGGAACCACCTGGGCGCCGGCCGCCGGCTTCTCGGGCGCGGCTTGCGCGTTCGACGGCGCCTCGACCGCGCGGTCGAGCCGACGCGATACGCCTTCGAACATGGCGTTCTGCTCGATGGCCAGAGTCTTGTTGAAAATCTCGCCTTCGACAACGGCGGTGCTTTGCAGCTTGACGTTGTTGCTTTGGATGGTGCCGTGAAACTCGCCGCGGATGATGGTTTCCGGCGCGATGATCTTGCCCTCGACCTTGGCCTCGTCGCTGATGACAAGATGGGAGGCGTGGATGTCGCCGATCACCCGTCCGGAAATCAGCAGCGAACCGGCACAGACGATATTGCCTGTGATCACCATGCCATGGCCGAGCGTCGAAACGCTGTCAGCCGCGGTCCGGTTGGACGCCGCTTCAACGAGTCGGGGCTCACCCGCGATTGTTTTGACGATCCTCATGTCGCGCTCACTTTTCGGTTGGGAAAAATAGCTCACCTGCGTTCTCCTGTTTCCAGCCCTGCAATTGCGCCAATCATTAATTTCATTCGCCAAGGCCGGCCAGCGGAAACCGGCATTAGTAATAACGCGCGGGCCGCGACGGCGGCGGCATTAACTAAGCCCGCAACCGTGCTTGGCGGAAACATGGTCCGCTGGAATAGGATGCCGCCATGAACGACACGGTAGTCAAAGCGGCGGTCGACCGGTTTCTCAAGCACGTCACCTTCACGGCACGCCGCGAAATCGAAAAGGTCGTCCGTAACGCGGTCAGCAACGGCAAGCTGCAGGGCGCTCAACCGTTCAATGCCGCCATCACGCTGTCGAGCGACAAGCTCGACCTGGACGTGACGATTTTCAGCAAGATCGAGCTTTGACCGGCGCGATACGCGCTAGGGCTTTGCCAGCAGCATCGCCAGCCCCGCCGCAATAAACGGCAGCGGCAGCGACACCGCCGCGCGCAGCCAGACCACGCGCGGCGGCATCAATGGCACTTCCCACATCACCAGCCGTTGCACCGCGTAGAGCGCCCAGGCGGTCGAGTAGGCGATCACCTGCGGTGCTCCCGCCCCGCTCTTGAGCGCGGCGGCCCCAATGGAAAATCCGACCACCGGCCCGCCCGGGGTGAGCGCGCCGCCGAGCGTGGCGATGAGAACGCCGGTCAGGCCGGATTTCGGGCCGAGCCACGGGGCGATCAAAGCCTTCGGCAGCACCTCGGCGATGAAGCCGGAACCGACCACACCGATGGCGATGCGCGGCAGCAGATGGATGAACTCTACCGAGCCGTCGCGCAGGCCGTTGTTGAGCAGCACACGCCCGCGATACGCGGCGATCAGGCTGAGCACGCCGACCAGCAGCCACAGCATGAGGTTGATGGCGAGGGTCATGTGCGGGCTCTCACCGGCGGACGAGCGCGGCGCGCAAGACCAGGCGCGCCAAGAGGCCGGCGAGGATCGGCATCGGCAGCGCCTCGACGATGCGCCAGATCACGAAGTGCGAGCCGAAGAACGGCAGTTCCCACACCAGCGCCCGCGTATAGCCGACCAGCGTCCACGAGGTGATGAAGGCGACCACGGCGCCGGCATCGGCTCCCATGGTGAGAAACGCGCCGGCCACCGGGTAGATGGTGATCGGGCCGCCGGGCAGGATGAAGCCGAACAGCGCCGCGATGAGCAGCCCGGTGAAGCCGGATTCGTGGCCGACCCAGCGGGCCACCAATTCGCGCGGCAGCAGCAAAGTGACAAAGGCGCCGATCAGGCAGCCGGCCAGTACCTTGGGCAGCATGTCGCCGAACAGCAGCAGGTCGCTTTTAAAGATGGTGAAAAAATGCGCAGGCCCATCGCGCCAATAGACCGTGGCCCCCGCGCTGAATGCCAAAGCGGCGATGGCCGCGGTCGACCAATCGAAAGCACGCCGGCGGTGGCGCTGCGGGGCGGGTTCGGTCAAATGATTGCGGCGGTGTGGCTAGTGTGTTGCGACGGGAACGGAGCGCGATGCGATCAATTCGCCTTGCCGCGGCGCGCCGGTAACCGCCACCACGGCGATGGTCGCCAGCACGATTGAGGCATAGACCGGGAGCAAGATGCCGGACAGTTTCTTGGCGGCCTTTATATCCTCGGCCGAAAGCGTGACATGGACATGGTGGCACATCGGCGCCTCCCTGGAATCGCGTCGGCACTATACTGCGATTGCCCGGCGCCGGTCGATAACCCTGGGAGCCAGAGCAGGCTCACGTCGCTGCCCGGCGTTGACGGCCGGCGTCAGCGAAGACGGCTGATAAGTGCCGCACTGTGGAAAACCGGCGGGCTGCGGAGAAACAGCGCCTTATTCCATCGGTCTCAGGCCAAGCTTGTCCAGCAGCGCCATGTCACGGTCGCGCGCCGGATTGGGCGTGGTAAGAAGCTTGGGGCCGTAGAAGATGGAATTGGCGCCGGCGAGGAAACACAAAGCCTGCGTCTCCTCGCTCATGTCTTCGCGGCCGGCCGACAGCCGCACCACCGAGGCCGGCATGCAGATGCGCGCCACCGCGATGGTTCGCACAAAATCGAGCGGATCGAGCTTGGCGGCCTGCGCGAGCGGGGTGCCTTCCACCTGCACCAGCATGTTGATCGGCACGCTTTCCGGATGCACGGGCAGGCTGGCGAGCGTCGCGATCATGCCGACGCGGTCCTCTAGACCCTCGCCCATGCCGACGATGCCGCCGCAGCAGACATGGATGCCGGCCGCGCGCACATGGTCGAGCGTTTCGAGGCGGTCGCGATAGGTGCGCGTGGTGATGATGGTGCCGTAATATTCCGGCGAGGTATCGAGGTTATGGTTGTAGTAATCGAGACCGGAAGCTTTCAGCCGCGCCGCCTGTTCGCCCGTCAGCATGCCGAGCGTGGCGCAGGTTTCCAGACCCAGCGCCTTGACCCCTTCGACCATGGCGCAGACCTGCTCGAGATCGCGGTCTTTGGGCTCACGCCAGGCCGCGCCCATGCAGAAGCGCGAGGCGCCGCCGGCTCTTGCGGCGCGCGCTTCCCGCAAGACCGCGTCGAGGCTCATCAGCTTTTCGGCCTTGACGCCGGTGTCGTATTTCGCCGATTGCGGACAGTATGCGCAATCTTCCGGACAGCCGCCGGTCTTGATCGACAGCAAGGTGGAGATCTGCACCTCGGTGGGATCGAAGTTTTCCCGATGCGTCCGCGCGGCGTGGAACATCAGCTCCGGAAACGGCAGCGAGAACAGTTCGGCGACCTCGTTGCGCGTCCAGTCGTGGCGGAGCGTCGTCGCTGCCATGCGCGGCGGGACATCGTGAGCCAGTGACATGCCTTACCTCGGTTGCGCCGGGCCAGTTCGCCCCGGTCGGCCCGCGCATTGTAACGGCGCGGCGAGAAAAATTACAGCGCCGGCAAGGCCGACGGGGGTGGCGATTTCATCGCATTGCGAGGCATGCTAGCCTGCCTGAGGCGAAACAACGCCGGCGGCCATTACGCATGACCCGAATGACGATCGGACGAATTGTCTCGGTGCTGGCAGGCGCCGTCGTCCTGTTCGAACTGGAGCACGGGTTCGGCATCAAGCTTTACATCGCGATCCCCGTGGCGATCCTGGTTTACTTCGCCATCAGATTTGCGTTCGACCGGCTGTGGGACGCCGGCGACAAGGTGACGTGACGCCCGCGCGACAAGGCTTTGTGCGTTACGACGCCCGCAACACCGCCGCCGCCGGCGCCGCGGCAACCGCGCCCTTCCAGAGCTGATTCAGGTTGGGGCGCACGAGCTGCATCAGCATTTCCGGGTGTTGGGCGAACTCCGGAATGTAGCCGACGACGATGCTGTCGATCAGGTCGCGCGCCGTTGCGTCATAGCAAGACAGCCGCCGGCCCGCCTTGTCGATGCCGCCGCGGATGAACGGCTGCTGCGGGATGACCCCGTATTTGCCCAGCAATTCCCGCATCTCCTGGCGCGGGTCGGTGCCGCCGCTGGCGGCATAGTTCGGACCGCCGACCGGCCGCGTGTGGCGAACGGTGACGGCATCGACGATGGCGATGCGCGTCCAATCGGCGATCTTGCTCGGCCAAATGAAGTCCAGGCCCCAACCGGTGCGGTTCTCGTTGAACGTCGGCAGCATCTGCTTCAGGAAATCGCGGCCGAAGCACGGCGCCATGATCTCAACGAAATTGGTGAAGCGCAAATGGAACGACCGGTTGTGCAGCGTGATGGTGTGACCGAGATGGCTGTCGAGCGTGAGCGAGGGTTGCGCCAGCGCCAGCCCGTGCTTATCGACGGTGTCGAACAGCAAATTGATCCCGGCTTTGGTGGCGATTAAATCGTCGTCGGGCAACCACACGCGGTCATAGCAAAATGCCTCTTCGCCAAGTTTTTCGATGAGATCGTGCAGCGCCGGCCATTTCGGGCCTTTTGAATTGATGCGGCGCACGTCGGCGGTCCGATAACGCTCCGGGTCGTCGCCGAAGTAATTGACGATCAAGTCCCAGTTGCGTTCTCCCTCGCCGGCGAGCCACTGCTCGTGCAGCGAGGTATCGCCGGCGCGCACGATGACCAAATTCCGTCGCTTTGCCATTCAGGGCTCCGTGAGTTCGCCTGTGCCAACGGTGTTCAATGGCGCCAACGCGGGACTGGTTTGCCATTGTGGTTCGCCGCGACCGGTTACTTCCGGCTCGACCTGTCCGCCGGTCAGCCGCGGCGCTACTTTCCGCCGGTACAGGCTGAGTGCCGCGCCAATCGCCTGATGCATGTCCAAATATCGGTAGGTGCCGAGCCGGCCCGCGAAAATCACGTTGGGCTCGGCTTCGGCGAGTTTCTTGTATTGGCTATAGCGCCGTTTATCGGCGTGCCGGCCGATCGGGTAATAGGGCTCGTCGTCGCGGCGCGCGAAGCGCGAATATTCCCGCGCGATGAGCGTCTTGCCGCCATAGCGGCGCTCCGGGTGCAGGTGCCTGAATTCATGGATGCGGGTGAACGGGACGTCGAGATCGGGATAGTTGACGACCGCGGCGCCCTGGAAATCGTCGACGTCCAGGCGATCGATTTCGAAATCGAGCGTCCGCCAGCCGAGTTCGCCGAATTTATAGTCGAAATAGCGGTCGACCGGCCCGGTGTAGATACACAAGACGTTTGGGTCGAGCCGGTCGCGCACATCGAAATAGTCGCAGCCGGTAACCACCTGGATCAACGGATGCGCCAGCATCTTGTCGAATATCGCGGTATAGCCGGCGGTCGGCAGCCCCTCGTATAAATCGGAGAAATAAAAATCGTTGAAGCTGAAGCGGACCGGCAGCCGCGAGATGATCTCAGGCGGCAGCAAGGCGGGATCGGTTTCCCATTGCTTGGTGGTATAACCTTTGATGAAGGCCTCGTACAAAGCGCGGCCGATCAGCGAAATCGCCTTCTCCTCGAAATTTCGCGGCGCATCGGTGCGCTCGGCGTCGACCTGCTGTTTGACGAAAGCGCGGGCCTGCGCGGGATCAAGATCGCGTCCGAAGAATTGATTGATGGTCATCAGGTTGATCGGAATCGTATAGGTCTTGCCCCGGTGCCGCGAAAACACGCGGTGCCGGTAATTGTTGAACGAAGAAAACTTGTTGATGAAATTCCAAACGGATTCGTTCGAGGTATGGAAGAGGTGCGATCCGTATTGATGGTATTCGATGCCGGTTTCGCCATCGAATTTCGAATAGGCGTTGCCGCCGACGTGGCTGCGGCGTTCCAGCACCAGCACCGGCAGCGCCAATTCGCTGGCGACCTTATAGGCGATCGTCGCGCCGCAAAATCCGGAGCCGACGACGACCAGTCGATGCGCATTGCCGTTGAGGGTCATCTCGATAGCCGCCGGCCGGTATCGCACCACGGGCCCGCGTTTTCCCAAGCTTTTCGTAGGCCGTTTATGGTTATCAATCGGTTAACGCCGGCCCTGCCGGGGTCACAAGACGGCTCAGCCGCGCTACCGTGACCGGCCGCGCCTTGGGGATTTTGCACGATCAGGCGCAGCCGGCCGGGGTACCATGGACGACGAGGATTTCCGCGATCGGATCGCGCAGCTCGAGGACAACATCGAGGCGCTGGCGGAAGCGATCGAGCGCTGCCGCAAGATTTCGCTTGCCGCCAAGTTTGCCGTTACGGCGGGCGCGGTCTGGCTCGCGCTGCTGATTCTGGGGTTGGTGCCGTTCGCCCCTTACGCGCTGGTCGCAGCGCTCGCGGCCGTCATCGGCGGCACCGTGCTGCTCGGCTCGAATGCGACCACCTGGACGCAAGCCGATGCCAACCTGCGCGCCGCCGAGACGATGCGGGCCGACCTGATCGGGCGGGTCGATATGCGGGTGGTCGGCGAGCAAACGCCGACACTGCATTGAGCGAACCCGTCGCCTGGCCCGCAACTTTTCCGATTTTCGCGACCGAGCGAGCGTCAATCCACCTTCCGCTCGATGGCGATCGGATTGCAATTGCGCCGGCCCGATTCGAAGCACTCTTCGCTTTTGCGTGCGTCAACCAGGGCATTGACCAGCCAGACGCCGCCGACCACGAGCACCACCGCGAAGCCCAAGAGAACCATGTTGGTCCTGCGGCGTTCGCTTTCGGTCTCTTCGCCGTCCCGTTGCGGCTCATGGCCTGTCATGGCGGTGGTAAATAGCGGCTTTTCGCCGAGTTTGCGTAAACGCCGCGTAATTTTTTTCGCCGGTCATCGGCCGCCGCAATCGCGCCACAGATCGTGAGGCTAAATGCGGCCGCGGAATGAAACGCGCCCCGCGTAAGCCTCTTGCGGCTGCTCGAAACGGCGGCCAGAGGACCCAAGCCACCGGCGAACAGCCGGTCGCGACATGAGCCGCCAGAGCAACGATCAACCCT
>JBOHII010000364.1:0-21393 GCA_050725955.1 Pseudolabrys sp.
TCGATGTCGGCGGCCTTGGCCGAATAGGTCGTCATGACAAATCCCTGGAGGAGCGAAGGTGCGGTTCTCTAGCCCAGTGGCCTTTGCCGGTCAACGCCAGCGCAGATGCGTTTTATAAATAGGATCAATGATTTAGAAGAATGGTATTTCAGCACCATCAGCTAATTATGTGGCCCCCGGGATCGAATACGTGGCGGTGACATGAGCCACCGGCTCCTCCGTGCCCTCCGAATAGATGGTCACCTCGCCCACCGCCAGCCGCTTGCCGACCTTCATCAAATGGGCGTCGGCGAGCAGGTCGGCGCGGGTCGGCTTGCGCAGGAAATTGATGTTGAGATTTGTGGTGACCGCCAGCGGCTGCCGCCCGATCGCGGAAAACACCGCGACATACATCGCGAAATCGGCAAGCTCCATCATGGTCGGGCCGGACACGGTGCCGCCGGGGCGCAAACTGCCCTCGTCGAAGGTCCAGCGCACGCGCACGTCGCCATGCTCGACGCGCTCGATCGTATGCCCGCAGCCGGGGTAAAACGCCTGCGGGAATTCTTCGTGCAGCAACTCCGCGATTTCGTCGGCTGTTAATGCCGGTGCCGGCATGCCCGTCTCCATCGCCGGACCATCCGGCGCACTGGTAATAGACGGGCCGGCCAGACGGTCAAACGGTCTTTTCAGTCTCTGCGGTAAAGTTCGCGCAGCTCGTCTTTGGCCTGTTCGAGCACGTGCTTGCGCCGCTTGGCGAGGCCTTTGCCGGCGCGATTGATATAGAAGACCAACATCGACATGGCCGAACGATACGGATCGGATTTTCGCCGCCGGCTGCGGTCGGCCGAGCGTTTGAGCGACTCGGCAATCGCCCGCGGCGAGCGCTTGGTGAATACGCCTTTTTCCAGGGTAAGCGCGTCGCTTTCCTCGGTCACGCGTTGCGACCAACGATTGGCCTTTTTGCGCTTCGCCATTTTTGCCATTGCGCGGCTGTAACGCCTGAAAAAGTACGGCGTTCCCACCCTTGCGCCCACAACCCGCCGGGTTAAGTATCAGTCGTTATGACAGCGCGCAGCAGTAGTCCCGAGTCCGCGACGTCGCCCGTCGTGTTGCGCGGCGACATCGACGGGATAGCCTTGCTCTCGCTCAACCGGCCGCAGGCGCGCAACACGCTATCGGAGGCGATGCTGGCGGCGCTGCACGAGCAATTCGCCGCCATCGGCAAGGACG
This sequence comes from Pseudolabrys sp., assembly GCA_050725955.1. Lineage (GTDB taxonomy): Bacteria > Pseudomonadota > Alphaproteobacteria > Rhizobiales > Xanthobacteraceae > Pseudolabrys. The sequence continues at coordinate 1,213 of JBOHII010000364.1, forward strand.
ATCAGGTCCGCGCAGTCATCATTTCGCACAACGGCCCCGCTTTCTCCGCCGGCCATGACATGAAAGAAATGACCGCGCACCGTTCCGATCCCGACCGCGGCCGCGGTTATTTCAAGTCGTTGATGGAAAACTGCAGCGAACTGATGATGTCGATCCAGAAGCTGCCACAGCCGGTGATCGCCGCGGTCGAGGGGGTCGCCACCGCCGCCGGCTGCCAGATCGTAGCCAGTTGCGATCTTGCGGTTGCGTCGGAGACGGCGCGTTTCGCGACGCCGGGTGTGCATATCGGGCTGTTCTGCTCGACGCCGATGGTGGCGCTGTCGCGCAACGTCGCCAACAAGCACGCCATGGAAATGCTGCTCACCGGCGACATGGTCGCCGCCGCTGACGCTTATCGCATCGGTCTGGTCAATCGCGTCGTTCCCGCCGGCAAAGCGTCCGAATACGCACTCGAATTGGCGCGGCAGATCGCATCGAAATCGATGCTGACCGTCAAGCTTGGCAAGCAGGCCTTCTACCGCCAGCGCGAACTGGGCCTCGCCGAGGCCTACAAGCTCACCGTCGACGTCATGGTCGACAACATGCTGGCGCGCGACGCCGAGGAAGGCATCGGCGCTTTCATCGAGAAACGCGATCCGAATTGGGAAGATCGGTAATGGCCGACGCGGCCGCCGCGATGAACCACGACAGCTACCCGGACAGCTACATCCGCGGCATCCTCAATTCGGTGAAGACCATCGCCATGGTCGGCATCTCGCCGAAGGATAACCGACCCAGCTATTTCGCATTCAAATACCTGCAAGCGCGTGGCTACCGCATGATCCCGGTCAATCCGGGCCAGGCCGGCAAGACGATCCTCGGCCAGAAAGTCTATGCCCGGCTTTCCGATATCACCGAGCCGGTCGAGATGGTCAACATCTTCCGCAGCCCCCAACACGTGCTGCCGGTCGTGCAAGAGGCGCTGACGCTCGCCCACAAACCGCGCGTGATCTGGATGCAACTCAGCGTGCGCGACGACGAAGCAGCTCGGCTCGCCGAAGCGAATGGCTTGAAGGTGGTGATGAACCGCTGTCCAAAGATCGAATACGGGCGGCTGTCGACGGAGATTTCATGGATCGGCGTCAACTCGCGCACGCTGTCATCCAAGCGTGCGCACAGCCTCGGCAAGGGCGTCCAACGCATGGCGCTCGGCCCGCAAAAGGGCGAAGAACAAGGCGGCTGAGCCTAGTCCTCAACACGCAACGATTTTCCAAGGCGCTACCGCGGCGTGGTCGTCCGCTTTCGAATTGACCGGACGCCATTATGCCGCCTTGACGCCGCGCCAGCCTGCCCCGTTATATCGCCTTTCACGCCGCGCCGGCCGATAACGGCCTGCGGATGTTATTCCAGAGGGGTAAACATGGCCGACGTCGAACGTACACCGGGATTTGCCACGCTTTCGATCCACGCCGGCGCCAAGCCCGACCCCACGACCGGCGCGCGCGCAACGCCGATCTACCAGACGACCTCATTCGTGTTCGACGATGTCGAGCACGCCGCCTCGCTGTTCGGCCTGCAAGCCTTCGGCAATATTTATACCCGCATCGGCAATCCGACTTGCGCCGTGTTGGAAGAGCGCGTCGCCGCGCTCGAGGGAGGCACCGCGGGCCTCGCCGTCGCCTCCGGCCATGCCGCCCAAGTGGTCGTGATGCACGCGCTGATGATGCCGGGCGACGAATTCGTTGCCTCGAAAAAGCTCTATGGCGGCTCGATCAACCAGTTCAACCATTCCTACAAGAATTTCGGCTGGAATGTAGCCTGGGCCGACCCTGACGACATGTCGACCTTCGAGAAAGCGATCACGCCGAAGACCAAAGCGATCTTCATCGAGTCGATCGCCAATCCGGGCGGCGTCATCACCGACATCGAGGCGGTTTCGAAGATCGCGCGCAAAGCCAACGTGCCGCTGATCGTCGACAACACGCTGGCGACGCCCTATCTGTGCAAGCCTTTCGACTACGGCGCCGATATCATCGTGCATTCGCTCACCAAGTTTCTCGGCGGCCACGGCAACTCCATCGGCGGCCTGATCGTCGACGGCGGCCGCTTCAACTGGCTGCAGGACAAGCGCTATCCGATGTTGTCGGAGCCGCGCCCGGAATATTCCGGCATGATATTGGGCGAGACCTTCGGCAATTTCGCGTTTGCCATCGCCTGCCGCGTGCTGGGCTTGCGCGATCTCGGACCGGCGTTGTCGCCTTTCAATGCCTTCCTCATCATTACCGGCATCGAGACGCTGCCATTGCGCATGCAGCGCCATTCCGACAATGCCCAAGTGGTCGCCGAATGGCTGGCCAAGCGGCCGGAGGTCGCCTGGGTCAGCTATCCGGGATTGGCCGGCGACAAGTACAATGCGCTTGCCAAGAAATATGTACCGAAGGGCTGCGGCGCGGTGTTCACCTTCGGCTTAAAAGGCGGCTACGACGCCGGCGTGAAGCTTGTGTCGAACGTGAAACTGTTCTCGCACCTTGCCAATATTGGCGACACCCGCTCGCTGATCATCCACCCCGCCTCCACAACCCACAAGCAGTTGTCCGACGCGCAGAAGGTGCAGGCGGGCGCCGGCCCGGACGTGGTGCGGCTTTCGATCGGGCTGGAGGACACCGCCGATCTCATCGCCGATCTCGAGCAGGGGCTGAAAGCCGCGTAACTAAACCCTGGGCGCGCGAGCCCGCATTGATTTCGCCGACGCGCGCGCACATATTTCTATGACGGGTCGGTAAGGACGAGGCGACTCCGGCCTCACTGTGGAACCGACTCCGATGCCGCTAAACATCGCCCAAAAACTAATCACGGCTCATCTCGCCGACGGTTCGCTGCGTCCCGGCACACCGATCGCACTGACCATCGACCAGACCCTCACCCAAGACGCGACCGGCACTTTGGTTATGCTGGCGCTCGAAGCGATCGGGCTCGATCGCGTGGCAACGGAGGCGAGCGTCCAATATGTCGATCACAATCTTTTGCAGGTCGACAGCCTCAACGCCGAAGATCACCTGTTTCTGGAGAGCGCCTGCCGCCGTTTCGGTGTCTGGTACTCGCCGCCGGGCAACGGCATCAGCCACGTGATGCACATGCAGCACTTCGGCAAGCCAGGCAAATCGCTTCTGGGCTCCGACAGCCATACGCCCGCCGCCGGATCGCTGGCTATGCTGGCGATCGGCGCCGGCGGCCTCGACGTCGCGCTCGCCATGGCGGGAACACCGTTCCCGACAAAAATGCCGAAAATCCTTGGCGTGCGCCTGAGCGGGGCGCTTCCGGATTGGGTCAGCGCCAAGGACGTCATTCTGGAGATGCTGCGGCGACATGGTGTCTCCGGCGGTGTCGGCAGGATCATCGAATATCACGGACCGGGATTGGCGCATCTCGGCGCCATGGACCGGCACGTAATCGCCAACATGGGCGCCGAGCTCGGCGCAACGACGACGGTGTTTCCGTCCGACGACGAAACGCGCCGCTTCCTGCGCACGCAGGGCCGCGAGGCCGACTGGCGCGAGATCGCAGCCGATTCCGGATGCCGCTACGACGAAGAAGATGAAATCGACCTCGGCAAGATCGAGCCACTCATCGCCAAGCCGTCAAGCCCCGGCAACGTGGTCAAGGTTGCCGACATCGAGGGGAAAGACGTTTATCAGACTTACATCGGCTCGTCGGCCAATCCGGGCTGGCGCGACTTTGCCATAGCTGCGGAAATCGTGCGCGGCAGGACGATCCCTTCACCCGTGTCGTTCGATGTCAATCCGACGTCGCGTCAAATATTGCAGCAGCTGATCGCCGACGGACGGCTTGGTACGCTGGTGGCGGCTGGCGCACGAATTCACCAAACCGGCTGCAACGGCTGCATCGGCATGGGTCAGGCACCCGCCGCCGGACGCAATTCGCTGCGCACCACACCGCGCAATTTCCCCGGTCGTTCCGGCACCGAAGAGGATTCGGTCTTTCTTTGCTCGCCGGAGACGGCAGCAGCGTCGGCCCTGACCGGCCGCATCACCGATCCACGCTCGCTCGACCAGCCCTATCCGCACCTCGTCGAGCCGGAACCGGTGCGAAAGGGCACGACCCTGGTCGAGCCGCCGCACGATAGATCGGGCACCATCGAATTGGTCAAAGGCTCGAATATCCGTTCGCTGCCGCGGTTCGATCCCCTGCCCGATCGTCTCGACCTTCCGGTCTTACTGAAAATGGGCGACGACGTGTCGACCGATGAAATCCTGCCGGCCGGCGCCAAGGTGCTGCCCTATCGCTCCAACATCCAGAAGATCGAGGAATTTGCCTTCGAGCGCATCGACGCGAGCTACCCCGAACGCGCGCGCGCCGTGCGTGAAAAAACCGGACATGCCTTGGTCGCCGGGCGCAACTACGGCCAAGGCTCATCCCGCGAGCATGCCGCGGTGGCGCCGCGCGATCTCGGCCTGCGCGTGGTGCTGGCCATAAGTTTCGCGCGCATTCACCGGCAAAACCTCATAAACTATGGCGTGCTGCCGCTCACATTTGTCGAGGCTGCCGATTACGACCGCCTCAAGCAAGGCAGCGTACTTCGCCTTTCGGGCCTGCAGCGCGCGGTCGCAAGCGACAGCGAATTGACTGTCGAAGCCGGTGGTCCAATTGCCGTGACACATAGCCTCACCGCCAAGCAGGCGCAGGTGATCCTCGCCGGCGGATTGATCAACTGGTACCGGCAGCAACATGCCGCGATGCAATCTCCGCAAAAGGTCGCGCAACCCGGTTAGCTTTACCTCAGCGTGCGCGCGACATAGTCGCGGATGCGGCGTTGCGTTTCCGGCGCGGCCCAGATTTCGGTGACCGCCTTGTCGGTCGCCTGGCCGCCTTGCGTCAGGCGCTCGCTCACCGCCTGGCGGATTTGCGCCTTGGTCTGCGCGAAGGCTGCGGGCGACAGCAAAGCCAGTTCCTGCGCCACCGCGACCGCGTCCTCGATCAGCTCGTCCGGTTCGGCGACCTCGTCGATCCATCCGCGCTGCAAGGCGGCATCGGTGGCATAGGTCGCCCCGCCAAGGGTAAACTCGCTGAGATGATGCGGCGGCACGGCAAAGCGCACGATCTCGAACGCGAGCGCCGGAAACGGAACGCCCACCAGCAACTCGGTCACACCGATGCGGCCAGCCTCGCGCGCCATGATGCGGCGATCGGCGCAACAGGCCAGCACGGCGCCGCCGGCGATGGCGTGGCCGTTGATCGCCGCCACCACGGGCTTGGGATGAAAGAACGCCGCCTCGTAAAGCTTGTGCAGCGCGGGCAGGAATTTGCGGACGTAATCCGCGCCACCGTCACTGAGACGCTTGAGGTCGACGCCTGCGGAAAAAATCTTGCCCTGTCCGGTCAGCACGACGGCTTTGGCATCGGCCGTGCGCAACTCCATGAACTTCGCCGCCAGCGCCTCGCAAAATTCGATATCGAGCACGTTGGCCTTGCCGTAGCCAAGAGTCAGCACGGCGACGCCGGCATCGGTCTGAAGGTCGATCATGCCGTCACGCTCTGAAATTCCCGGCGGCGCGACAGGCGCTCGGCATGCACGACGGCGATCGAGAAAACCACGATGGCAAAGATCTGGTGCGCGAGCGCCAGCGGCACCGGCGCCTGATAGAGCAGCGTGAAAATGCCGAGCGCGGCTTGCAGGGTCACCGCAAGCCAAAGCAGCACCGCACCGCCCGCGTGTTGCCGCGCCTGCCGCGCATCGATGGCGTGCAGACCGGTCAGCACCCAGATCGTATAGGCGAGCATGCGATGATCGAACTGCACGGTGAGTGTGTTCTCGAACAGGTTGCGCCACCACGGCGTCTCGGACCACAGTCGCTCCGCGTTCGGAATGAAACCGCCGTCGATGTCGGGCCAGGTGTTGAAGCTCATGCCTGCATCGAGCCCGGCGACCAGCGCGCCGAGATAAATCTGCAACAACAGCAGCCCGGCAATGGCAAGCGCGGCAAGGCGCAGTCGTGCCAGCGCTTTGCCCGGCGGGCGCGGCGCGATCTGCTGCGCGGTCCACAACACCGCCGCGTAAATCGCACAGGCCAAAGCCAGATGGAACGCAAGACGGTATTGCGAGACCTTGACCAGATTGCCGGACAGGCCCGAAGCGACCATCCACCAGCCGACCACGCCGAGCAGCGCGCCGGCGCCGAAGATCGCCCACAAGCGCCCGCGCAATCGCTGCGGCACCCAGCCTCGCGCAAGGAAAAACAGGAACGGCAGCAGGAACACCGCGCCGGTGGCCCGCGCCAGCAGCCGGTGCGTCCATTCCCACCAATAGATCGTCTTGAACTGGCCGAGATTCATGTCGCGATTGAGTTCGCGGTATTGGGGAATGGCCTTGTAGCCATCGAATTCCGCCTGCCAGGCGCTCTCGCTCAACGGCGGCAGCACGCCGGTGATCGGCTTCCATTCCACGATTGAAAGCCCGGACACGGTGAGGCGCGTCGCCCCGCCGACCGCAAGCGTGAGGAAGATCATCGCGGCGGCGGCGAGCAGCCACAGCCGCAGCGCGCGCACGCGAAATTCCGGAACTGCCCGTCGATCGTGCATCGAATGCCGGCTTTGCAGAAAACAGCGCGGACCATATAGTCACGCGACCCTCCTCGCAATGTCGCCAGCGCATGATCCCGAAAAGTGGGCACCGGCTTTCGGAACAAATCATGCGCCAATAAAGCAGGCCTGCCATGCCCATTCGCGTCCGCAAGTTGATCGGCACCATCGCGCTGCTCGTCCTGGTGACGATCTGGGGCCTGCTCGCCATGGCGCTGGCGCAGTCTGTGCTCACCGACATCAACGGTTTGGTGGCGGCGCTCTTTTACGTGGTGGCGGGGCTTGGCTGGGTGCTGCCGGCGATGCCGCTCATCAAATGGATGGCGCGGCCCGACGAAATCAAGCCGCGTTGACGCGGCGGAAGCCGTTCCACATGGCGGTGGCGGCGCCCGACATCAGCACCTTCAGATAGCGCTGCTGCTGGAAATCGCCGTTGACCGAAATGCGCGGCAGCGCGCTCATGTGGTCACGATGCACCTTGAACAACACGCCGGGCCGCGTCGTCACCGCGGTCTTGAAGCCCAATTCCGCGGCGATGCGGAATTCGCGCGGGCCGGCCGAGGTCGAATCGCCAACCGGATAGGCAAGATGCGCCGGCCGCCTGCCGAGAGCCGCTTCCAGCACGGCGCGACTCATTTCCATTTCCGCGCGCACGGCAGCGTCATCGGGTAGTTTCTTGAGCATCTTGTGGTTGACGGTGTGCGCCCCGATGGTGACCAGCGGATCGGCGGCAAGATCGGCGATCTCCTGCCAGTCCATGCACAGGTCGCGGCAGAACGCGGCCAGATCCACCCGGTGGCAGGCGGAAAGATCGCGCACCACGCGGCGCAGCTCGTCCTCGGTCTTCATGCTGCGCAGATAGCCGTAAACTGCCTCGTACAGTTCGCGTTTTTCCCGCACCGAGATGCAATCGAAGAATTGATCCTTGCCGTTGATCACCAGACCGATGCGGCTGTTCTGCGCGATTACCGCTTCGAGCGCGACCCACCACAATTCGCCCAGCCGGTCCGGGAAACTTGTCGGAATGTAGAGCGCAAACGGCATCTGGTATTTCTTCAACAGCGGATAGGCAAAGCGCATCAGGTCCTTGTAGCCGTCGTCGAAGGTGATGCAGACAAAGCGGCGCTTGAGGTCGCCGCTGATGAACCGCCGGTGCATCTCGTCGAGCGAAACGACGTCGATGCGCGCGCGCTTGAGACGCCTGAGCAGGCCTTCGAAAAACGACGGGGTGATCTCGAGCAAATGGTTGGGTTGGAACGAATCCGGGCGAGCCGGGCGCACATGATGCAGCGTCAGGATGGCGCCGACGCCGCCGACCAACGGGCGCATGAAATGATGCATGCCCGTAAAATAAAGCGTCTCCAGCCCGGTCCGGATGATGGTCTGCTTCATGCCCGCCAAGTTCCTGGGTTCCCGAGGCCCGCCGGTTGCGACTATTGCCGGCCTTTATTGATAATTGTTTGCCCGCCGATGACCAGGGTTAACTCGACCTTATCCGCGCGCGCAGCCGGGGCAACCATGCGGATGGGGATTTAGGCGGCGGCGACCTGCGGCGCGCCGGCGAGCAGCATCACATCGGCAAAGCCGGCCATCATCAGCCGTTCGCGTGCAGCGCGCGTTGCGGGATTGGTGGGATCTTCGGCCACCAGCACCGCGCGGGCGGCCAACGGCGCGAAACGTTCCACCGCGATATCGGCGGCGGAGCCCACATCGATCACCACGTGATCGTAGCTGCGCGTCAGCGCCTCGATCGCGGTCGCCACCATCGGCGAGGCGGCGAGCGCCGGCCCGTCATTGCCGACATGGCCGGTCGCCACCAGATGCACCGGCGAATATTGATCGCGGGTGATGACCTCGGCGAACGAGGCGGCGCCGCGCACCAGTTCTGCGATTCCAGGCGCTTTCGGGTCGGTCGAAATGATTGAAAGATTGGGCGCACCGAAGGCGAGATCGACCAGCACGACATTGGCGTTGCCGGCGAGCGCGCGGGCGAGCGAAATCGCGGCGTAGGTGGTGCCGGCATTGCGCGCGGTACCGACCACGGTGACGCGGCGGCCGGCGTCTCCGGCCTGGCGCAGACTTTGCGCGATCAGTTCCACCGTGCCGACCGTTACCGGCACGGCCGCCATGGCGTGGCCGAGCGGGGCGGATGGCATCAAAGGTGGCGATGCCATGCGCGGCATGACCGGCGGCGCGACCGGCGGCGGCATGGCCATGGGTGCGAAAGCCGGCGCGGCATAGGCCGGCGGCGCATATGCCGGGGGCGCATAGGCGTAACCAAATGACGACGGCGGTGGCGCAGAGTCGAGCAACGCACCGGTCACGGTGAAACCGGCTGACAGCGCGAAGGCGGCGAAAGCCGCGATCAGCACGGTCGGCAGTTTCTTCGGATAGTCCGGTTTGATCGAGGGAGTAGCGCGCGAAATGATGCGCGCCTCCGGCGGGGCCGCATTGATGTTGTCGCGCGCGGTCGCCTCGCGATATTTGGCGAGATAGGATTCGAGCAGGCTGCGCTCGGTCTTGGCCTCGCGTTCGAGTGCACGCAACTGCACGTCCTGCTCGTTTGTCTGCGAGGCAAGCTTCTTCACCGTGTCGAGGCTGGCACTGAGCGTCTCCAGCCGATCGCCGGCAACTTTGGCGTCGTTGTCAAGCTGGCGCGCCAGCCGCTCGCCCTCGGTACGCATCTCGCGCTCGACCTCGGCGATCTGCGCTTTCAATTCCTTGATGCGCGGGTGCTGGCTGAGCAAGGTGGTTGACTGCTCGGCGAGCTGCGAGCGCAGCGCGTTGCGCTGCTCTACCAGCCGGCGCATGGATTCGGAATTGGCGATGTCGGACGATTCGATCGGCCGGCCCGAACGAATGACCTGGCGCAATTGACGCGCCCTCGCCTGCAGGTCGGCTTGCTGCCCGCGCGCCGCCGAGATCTGCGAATTGATTTCGGTGAGCTGCTGGCTGGGCAGCGATGTATTGTTGGAGCCGACGAACAAATTCGACTTGGCGCGATATTGCTCGACCTTGGCTTCCGCGTCCGCCACCTTGGTACGCAGGTTGGCGATTTCGCCGGCCAGCCAATCGCCGGCGGCATGGGTTTGATCGCGTTGGGAGGCTTGCTGCATCTTGAGGTAGGTCTGCGCCACGGCATTGGCGACGCGGGCGGCGAGCTCCGGATTGGCGGAGCTGAAATCAATCGCGATGACGCGGGATTTTTCCACCGCGTAGACATTGAGCCGGTCATAAAAGGATTCGAGTGTCCGCTCTTCCGGCGACATGGTCGAGGGATCGCGGGCGATGCCGAAGAGGCCGGCCAGGACTCGCAATGGCGATGCGGCGCCGACCGAGGGATCGAACTCCGGCTGATCGGCGAGCTTTTCGCGCTGGATCACTTCGCGCGCCAGATCGCGCGAAATTACCAGTTGGATCTGACTGGTCACCGCTTCGGGATCGATGTTGTTGCGGTCGCTGGCGTTCTTGTCGGCTTCCGCGCGCAGGAATACGTTCTCGCGCGACTCCAACAGCAGCCGCGATTCGGAGCGGTAGCGCGGCGTCATGGCGTTGACGACGACAAAGGCGGCCGCCGCTGTTACCAAAGTGAGGCCGAGAATCCTGTTCTTCTTGGCCCACAAAACGCGGCCCAGACTGCGCAAATCCGCTTCGCCGCTGGCGGCAAGCGGCTCGGCAACGGGAGCAGGCGGGGAAACGGTTTTCGCCTTCCGACTGAACAACATTCACTACTCCAAACGCACACCGCGGTGGCGCCAACGGATGACAAACTATTATGGTTGCTTTCCAGTTAATTCCGGTCGCCGGCGCTCGGCGGGTTAGGTTTTATTAACCATACCGACCCCCTAATCCCTATCGATTTCCTTCAGCCGGCGCGGAGTCGTTTCATGCCCATATTCCGATTTTTTGTGTTGGTTTTGGTAGCGGTCGCAGCCGCTGGCTGCGCCCGTCAGCAGCAGGCCTATGTTCTCGATCCCGCAACCGGGCGGCCGGTGCCGGTGATGTGGCGGCAGCCAACGGCCCCTGCGCAGTACGCGCAAATCGATCGGCAGCCCAAACCAGAAGCCGTGGCAAGCAACGAGCGCGGCCTGTTCGATTGGCGACAACGCGCGGCGCAACCGCAATACGCGCAACAGACATACGCGCAGCAGACCTACGCGCCACAGGCCTACGTGCAGCCCGCCACGCAGCAGACATACATGCAGCCGCCGGCACCGCAGGCCAATGCGCGGCATCAACGGCCGCTGGGCTACGCGCCGCCGCCCACGCCACAGCCCTACGTGGCGCCGTACTACGCTCCGCAATACGCTAGGGCGCGCGTGCCCGCTCCTTCGATCACGGCACCCGACAGTTTTGCCTCGGCCTCGCTCTACTAGCCGGTGGCCTCGTTGAATATCTTGCACGTATTCCGGGCGCCGGTCGGCGGCCTGTTTCGCCATGTGCTCGATTTGACGCGCGAACAAATTGCTCGCGGTCACCGCGTCGGGCTGATCGCCGATCTGCGCACCGGCGGCGCGCGCGCCGACGACGCGCTGCGAAAACTGGAACCTTCGCTCGCACTCGGCCTCAGCCGCGTGGCGATGTATCGCAAGCCTAATCCGGGCGATCTAGCCGCGCTCGCCCACGTGATTCGTCGCGCAAAGCAGGCGGAGGCCGACGTGGTGCACGGGCACGGAGCCAAAGGCGGCGCCTACGCCCGCCTGGTGTTCGGTCACCCGCGCGCCGTGCGCGGCTATACGCCGCATGGGGGCACCCTGCTGTACAGCCACGACACGCTGGCCGGAAAATTTTATCTGACGACCGAGCGCTTGCTGATGCGGCGCGGCGACCTGTTCCTGTTCGAGAGCGCCTTTAGCGCCGACATGTTCCACCGCAAGGTCGGCGATCCACGCGGGCTCGTGCGTATCGTGCACAATGGCGTGTCGCCGGCGGAATTCGAGCCGGTGGCGACACGGCCCGACGCGACCGACCTCGTCTTCCTGGGTGAGTTGCGGGCGCTAAAGGGCGTCGATTTGCTCATCGGCGCCATTGCCAGAACGCACGGCAGCGGGCGCAATGTCTCTCTCACCGTGGTCGGCGATGGCCCGGACAAAGAGGCCCTGCGGGCGCAGGTCGAGCGCTGCGGCCTCAGCGACGCCGTACGATTTCTGCCGGCTATGCGCGCGCGCCGCGCTATGGAACTCGGACGCATTATGGTCGTTCCATCGCTTTTCGAGTCCCTGCCTTATGTCGTACTTGAGGCGGCCGCAGCCAGCAAACCGCTGATCTCGACCAGCGTCGGCGGAATCCCAGAAATTTATGGGTCCCTTGCCGGTAACTTGGTACCACCAAATGACTCGGCCGCCTTGGCCCAGGCGATTGTCGACGCCATCGACCGTCCCGAGGCGCTGGCCGAAACTGCCAGCAAGCTGTGCCGGCAAGTGCAAGAGTCGTTCTCGGTCGCGACCATGGTCGATGGCGTTCTCGATGGATATGCGGCCGCGCTCGAAACGTTGCAAAAAAATGGCCGGCGTTAAGGTTTATTCGGACGGTCCGATAAGCCTTTCTTGATATTTTTTCCCTAGAGATTTCCTGGAATTAACGACAATCCCTGCCGCTGCTCCCGGGGCTCGCGGACGGCTGTATGTTGGCGTCAGCCATGACCGATACCGACACGCACTCTCCAATGAGTGCTACGGGCGCCGCCGCTTTCCTCGACCGCGTGCGCGCGATCCCCCGCGCGCCCGGCAAGGCGCAATCGCTGTCGGCGGAAGCCCTCGCCGTGACCGCGATGCCGGCACCGAGCGCGATCTCGCCGATCGTGCTCGCCGGCTTCGTGCGCATGGCCGAGTTCGTACTGATCGTGCTCGTCGGCCTCGCGGTCTTTGCCGCCTACCTCGCGCCGGATGAAGACCTGTTCTGGCACTACGCCATTGCGATCTTCGCCATCGCGCTGCTGTCAATGTTCGCTTTCCAGACCGCCGACATCTACCAGGTGCAGGCCTTCCGCGGCCATGAGAAGCAGTACATGCGACTAGCCTCCGCATGGTCGGTGGTGTTCCTGATCGTTATCGGTGCCTCGTTCTTCGCCAAGGCCGGCGAGATGTTTTCGCGCGTCTGGCTCGGCTGCTTCTATGTCAGCGGGCTCGCCGCGCTGGTCACCTCGCGCAAGCTGTTGTTCCTGGCGGTGCGCAAATGGACGCGCGACGGCCGCCTGACCCGCCGCACGGTTATTGTCGGCGGCGGCAAACCCGGCGAGAGCGTGATCGACGAACTGGGTCGGCAAAAGGATTCCGGCGTCAAGATCATCGGCTTGTTCGACGATCGCGGTGACGATCGCTCGAGCGCCGATTGCGCCGGCCAGCGCAAGCTTGGGGTGGTCGATGACCTGCTCGAATTTGGCCGGCGCACTCGCGTCGATCTGGTGATCTTCTCGCTGCCGATCTCGGCCGAAGACCGCATCTTGCAGATGCTAAAGAAACTGTGGGTGCTGCCGGTCGACATCCGGCTCGCCGCCCACGCCAACAAGCTGCAATTCCGCCCGCGTTCCTATTCCTACATCGGCAACGTGCCGGTGCTCGACGTGTTCGATCGGCCGATCGCCGATTGGGACGTGGTGATGAAATGGCTGTTCGACAAACTGATCGGCGGCCTCATCCTGCTTTGCGCGCTGCCGGTGATGGCGCTGATCGCGATCGCCATCAAATTGGAAAGCCGCGGGCCGGTTCTGTTCCGGCAGAAGCGCTACGGCTTCAACAACGATCTGATCGAGGTCTACAAGTTCCGCTCGATGTACGCGGAAGCGAGCGACGCGACCGCCAGCAAGCTCGTCAGCAAGAATGATCCGCGGGTTACCCGCGTCGGGCGCATTATCCGCAAAACCAGCCTCGACGAGCTGCCGCAACTTTTCAACGTGGTTCTCAAGGGCAACCTGTCGCTGGTTGGCCCGCGCCCGCACGCGGTCAATGCCAAGGCGGAATCGCGCCTTTACGATGAGGCGGTCGACGGCTACTTCGCCCGTCATCGCGTCAAGCCGGGCATCACAGGCTGGGCGCAGATCAGTGGCTGGCGCGGCGAGACCGACACGCACGCGAAAATCCAGCACCGCGTCGAACACGATCTCTACTACATCGAGAACTGGTCGGTGCTGTTCGATCTGTACATTCTGGCGCGAACGCCGTTCGCATTGCTCAAGACCGAGAACGCGTATTGATTACCCCCCAGGACATCGCGATCAATCGCGCCGCCGCGCCGATGCCGGCCGCGGCGGCGCCGACGGCCGCGTTCCGCGAACGCTTGTTGCTGTTCGTGCTGTATGTGACCGTGCTGGCGAGTTCTGTCGCCTTCATCGAACCGTCCCCGCATGACGGGTTGATGGGCGTGCTGGCGCTCGCCTGCCTGATCGCCGGGGTGTGTTTCGAGCGCCACGTCGCGCTGTTGTTCCTGTTGCTGCTGGTCTTCAATGTCGCCGGGCTTGTGTCGCTGCTCAACGTGCCGGGGCAAGAGCAGACCGTTCAATATGCCGGCACCTCGCTTTATCTCGGGCTGGCGGCGGTACTGTTCGCGAGCCTCTTCGCCCACAACACGATGGCGCGCATCGCCACAGTGCGCGCGGCGTATATTCTGACCGCGACGCTGGGCGCCGTTGCCGGCATCGCCGGCTATTTCCACCTGATTCCCGGCGCGCACGATCTGTTCGCCACCTACGACCGCGCGCTCGGCGCCTTCAAGGACCCCAACGTGTTCGGCCCATTTCTGATCTGGCCGGCGCTGGTGGTGCTCGAGCGGATGCTCGCGCGCCGCGCCCATTTCACCGACCTTGTGATAGTCGCTATCCTGCTGTTCGCCCTGTTGCTGAGCTTCTCGCGCGGCGCCTGGTTTCATTTCGCGGTGTCGTGCCTTGTCATGATGATGCTCGCATTCCTTGCCGCGCCGACGCCGCATACCCGCCTCCGCATCTTCGCCATGAGCACGATCGGTATCGCGACGCTCGCCGCGTTCATCGTCATCGCGCTGTCGTTCGACACGGTCAGGACCATGTTCGTGGAGCGCGCCCAGCTCATTCAATCCTACGACGTCGGAAGCGGCGGCCGCTTCAACCTGCAGGAGCTCGCGCTCGCCGAATTACTGCGCTCACCCAACGGCATGGGCCCATTTGAATTCTCCCGCGTCTACGGCCTGCAACAGCATAACGTCTACCTGCAGGCTTTCCTGGTCTATGGCTGGACCGGCGGCATGGCCTATCTCACGCTGCTGATCGCGACGTTTTGGACGGCGCTGCGCAGCGTCCTCGTGCGCACGCCGTGGCAGCCCTATCTCATCTGCGCGTTTGCCGCGTTCGTCGGCGAAGTGCTGGAAGGCTTCGTGATCGACACCGATCATTGGCGCCATTTCTTTCTGTTGCTCGGCATGATCTGGGGTCTGGCGGCAGCGACGTTCAATTACGCACGCGACGGTTCCGTGCGGCCGCCGGCGGGAAGGTTCTCCCATGTCGGCGCTTGATTTTGGCCTCGGCGAGCGCGTGACCGCGCGGCGCAGTCCGCTGCGGCGGCTGTGGCAGCGCCTGCCGCAGAACACGCGAACCCAGATCCTGTTCGACGTCAGCCGCATCGTCGCGCCGCAACCCGACGCCATGCCGCGCGGCGGCTTTCCGCTCGGTATCGCCGGCCTGTTTTCGACCGCGAGCGGGGTCGGCGAAGGCGCCCGCCTCGCTTACGCATCGCTCGATGCGGCCGGCTACGCACCCACCGCGTTCGACCTGAGCCCGTCCTTCGGCCAGGTCGAGCTCGCCGAGGCCGCACCGCGGCGTGCGCTCACGCCCGGCGCCGGCAGCTTGATCGTGCATCACAACGGTCCTTATCTTCCGCACGCCTTGTGGGCGCTCGGCCGCACGCGCGTGCACGGCCGCCGCATCATCGGCTACTGGGCCTGGGAACTGCCGCGGCTGCCTGACAATTGGCAGTTCAGCTTCCGCTACCTGCATGAGATCTGGGTGCCGAGCACGTTTACCCGCGACGCCGTTGCAGCCGCCACCGACAAGCCTGTGCATGTGGTGCCGCATCCGCTGCCACCGATGACCGCGACGCCGAACATGCGCGCCAGGCTCGGCCTGCCGGCCGATGCCCTGGTCGTGCTCAACGTGTTCCATCTCGGCTCAGCTTTCGCGCGCAAGAACCCGCTCGCCGCCATTGCCGCCTTTCGCAAGGCGTTCGGCGATGCCCCCGACCGCGTGCTGGCGATCAAGCTGATCGACAACGGCGCGCAATGGGCGCGGCGCGAGCTCAACGCGGCGATCGCCGGCGCCAGCAATATTCGCTTGATCGAAGGCATGTTGCCGGAAGCCGACATGGCCGGCTTGATGGCCGCTGCCGATATCGTGATCTCGCTGCACCGTTCGGAAGGTTTCGGTCTGGTGCCGGCACAGGCCATGGCGCTCGGCAAGCCGGTCATCGCCACCGCCTGGTCGGGCAATCTCGATTTCATGCACCGGAACAATTCGGCGCTGGTATCCTATTCGCTCATCCCGGTGCACGATCCGGAAGGCGCGTTCAAGTCCGGCGAGCAGAAGTGGGCCGACGCAAATGTCGAGGAGGCTGCCGACTGGCTGCGCCGGCTTGCCGCGGATGCCGATTTGCGCGCCAAGCTCGGTGCCGCCGCCGCCCGGGACGTCGCCGCGCAGCTCTCGCCGCAGCATTTTGCCCGCGCGGTGGCCGCGCTCATCGACGCCGCGGAGCGCCGCTGATGCTGCCGCCGCGCATTGCCATCAACGGCCGCTTCCTGACGCAGCGCGCATCCGGCGTACAGCGCTTTGCCATGGAGGCGATCAAGGCGATCGATGCCCTGCTCGATCGCGACTACGCGGCGCTCAAGGGTCATGTCGAGATTTTCGCGCCGCGCCAGGCGCGCGATTTCCCGCTTAAGAACATTCCATTGCGGCGCGTCGGCTTTACCAGCGGCTACGCCTGGGAGCAATTTGAATTTCCCTTTCATGCCGCCGGCCGCTTGCTGCTCAATCTGTGCATGCTGGGGCCGCTGGTGACGCGCCACCAACTCGTGGTCGTGCACGACGCCACCGTACGCGCGTTGCCGAACAATTTTTCCTCCCGCTTCCGCGCGGCCTACGGATTTCTGTTGCCGCGCCTGTGCCGGCGCGCGGAGCAGCCGATGACGGTGTCGGAGTTCTCTCGACAGGAAATCGGCAAATGGTACGGCGCCGATATCGCGCGTATGCCGGTTTGCCACGAGGGTGGCGACCATATCACCTCGGTCGCCGCCGATCCGTCGGTGCTGCGCCGGCTCGATCTTACCGGCCGCAAATTCTTCCTCGGCGTCGGCGTCGATTCGGCGAACAAAAACATCGCGACCGTTGTCGCAGCCTTCCATAAGGCCAAACTCGATGACACCGTGCTGGTGCTGACTGGCGCGAACGATCCCAAAGTGTTCGGCAAGATCGATCGGATCGATTCCGAGGGCGTGCGCATGGTCGGCTTCGTTCCGGACCCAGATTTGCGCACGCTTTACGAACACGCGCTGGCGCTGGTGTTCCCGTCGTTTTACGAAGGCTTCGGCCTGCCGCCGCTCGAGGCGATGACCTGTGGCTGTCCGGTGATCATCAGCGAACAGCCGGCGCTGGTTGAAGTCTGCGGCGAAGTCGCGCTGCGCTGCCGCGCCGACGATACCGGCGCGATCGCGCAATACATGCGGGCACTGCATGACGACGCCGCTTTACGCGCGCGGCTGGCCGCGGCCGGCAAGGCGCGCGCGCGAGGTTTCACCTGGGGGGCAACCGCGCGCTCTTTGCTCGATCATTGCCTGGCTATCGGTGCCAGACGGGCAGCCTGACATGAAGAAGCGCCTGATCTCGATCCCGTTCTTCCTGCTCCGCACCACCACAGCCGGCGCTGCGCTGCTCACCGGGCTATTGCAAACTTACGTTTTCGCGCATGTGCTCAGCCCGCACCGATTTTCCATCTTCATCCTGGTCGCCGCCTTCGGCTACTCGCTCTGGTTGATCGATTTTGGCATCGTCAAGATCCTGTTCGTGCGGTTGCGCGCGCGGTTTTTGTCGGGCGACCGCAGCACCTCCGTCGCCGGGCACGCTACCGCCGTGGTGCTGTTCTATTTCGCGCTTGTTTCGACCGGCGCGCTGCTCTGTTTCGTCTTCATGGTGTCGCAAACCCACGCCACGTTGCGGGAGGCGGTCGAATTCGGCCTGTTCTTCTGGTTCGTCGCGCTCAATCTGGTCTGGTTCGCGCTGCGCAATATTTCGATCGCGGTCGATGAATATGTGCTGTTCGAGGCGCTCGAAACCGTACGCCGTGCCGGCTATTTCGTCGGTCTTGCCTCGGTGCTCGCGGGTCTGCCGCTGATCGTGATGCTGCTCGCGCTCAACGCGCTGTGGATGGTGGTGGTGACTCTTTGTGTCAAGCGGATGATCGCGCGCGGCGCCTTGCTGCCGCATGTCGCCGGCTTCGTCGTCGACTTCGTCGCGTTCTTCCGCGCCAACAAGGCCCAGCTCGTGCGCAGCGGCACCTATGCGGCGAGCGAGATCTACTGCGCCAACTATCCCTTCGTGATCGTGCCGATCCTGTTTGGCCTCGGTGCGCCGCCGATCATACTCGACACCACGTTTAAGGTTTTCCGCGGCGGCGCCACCATTTTCGGCGCGGTCTGCGACATATTGGTGCCGCGGCAGACCAGCGCGCTGGCCGAACGCGACGGGCCGACGCTGGTGCGCGCGACGTTGACGGCGGCGGCGCTTTGCAGCATTCCGGCGGCGATCGCCTGCGCCATTCTCTATTTCGCCGCCGACAAACTCTTCGCCATTCTGCTCGGCAATGCGGCGACCATGCCGCCGGCAACCACGCCGATCCTGATCGTGCTCTTAATCGCCAATCTCACGCAGATGGTCACCCACAGCGTGCTGGTGCATAACGGCTACTTCAGAGAGGTCGCGCGCATCGGCATGGGCGTGATTGTGGCGATGACCGGCGTCGCGGCGCTGGCCGTCGTCGCCCATCTCGATATCGTGCAATTCCTCGAGGCCTATGTCGCGGTCTATACCTGCGGCGCAATGGCCGCGGTGGTGCTGATGATCCGCGGGCCGATCCGGCTCGCCCATCAGGTCACCGGACTGCCGCAAGTGGCGTCGCGCTAATCTAGCCGCGCAGCCGCCGCGCCAGCGATCCGACAAACATGCGTCCCGCGCTGAAGGCGCTCCACACCGCCGGCGTTTGCTTGATCCAGCGCTTGAGCGGGCGCAGGGCTAATATCGGCGCTGCGACGAGTACCCCGCGCCAGGTGGCAGCCTGGATGTGATCGTAGAGCTTGAGCTCGGTATCGCACCAATCGCGCTTGTAGCGTTCGTCGCCGATGGTGAAATCGAAAATCTTGAACCCGCGCTCGATCGCCATCTGCAAAAGGTCGTGCAAGTGGGCGGCGCCGGGGCCGAAGCGCGACGCCTCGCCGTCGTCGTAACTCGCCAACAGGTGATAATAACGGTCGCGGAAAGTCAGCGCGAGATTGATCGCCGCCGGCGTTTCGCCGACGTCGAGGCGGCTGACATGCACGAGATGCTTGCTCGCCGGATCGGTAGCAAGCGCGCGATAAAATTCCGCATGGCCCGGCTTGGCGAACAGATTGCCGACACCCATGCGGGCAAAGGAGCGCGCCTTCTGAACCATCAGCGTGTCGAGCGAATGCAAAGTCTCGGCATCGCCCACCGGATTAACAAGCCGCACCTCGCCGAATTCGGAGAGCTTCTTGCGCTTGGTGCGATCGCGCCGGCGCGTCGACGACGAACGCTTGGCCGCGTAAAACGTCTCCCAATCGCCGGCAAGATGGGTCAAATAGGCGCCGCTCGGATTGATCGTCACCCCTAAGTCCAGCATCGGATCGGCCTGACCGCCGACCATTTCCGGCATTTTGGTCAGGCTGACGAAATCGAAATGCAGGCGCGGGTGCCGTTGCAGGCGTTGCTTTATCCCGGCCCATAGCGGCAGAAAGCCCTTGCCGCCGAAGCGTTCGGCAAATGCGGGAGCGAGCAGCGGCATATTGTAGTCGCAAAGTTCGGAGCCGAGCCAGGCGAGCTCGCGCGCAATGCCTACCGCGCGCACCGACAGCGGCAGCAGGAACAGAATGGCGCCGGCGTCGTCGCGCCCGACCACAATGGCCGGCCGCACGCCGTTGCGGGCGCCAATATGACGCTGCCACGTCGCCAGCCAATCGAAGCATTGAAAGACCGTGCCATCGGCTTGCGCCTCGAAGGCGCGCCAATCGCGCTCGACCTCGTTCAGGTTCTCGTGGACGGCAAGACGAATGTCATCCGGCAGCGCGGCCGGTGACAGCGCCGGCGCGTCGTGCACGGCCGGCGTGTCGGCGCCGAGATGCACGTCAAGGCATGCGGGGACAGCTTGGGCCATGGCCGCGTCTCGATCAGGGGAACGTCAAGTGGGGATTAGGTCCAAGAGGCGTGCACATTCCGTTAATTCGGCGGCACGCTCCGGTTTGACGTTAGTGAAGCGTTGTTGCGCGGCGATAGCCGCATCCCTATAGTCCGCGCCGTTCCGGTCGGGGCGTGGCGCAGCCCGGTTAGCGCACCAGTCTGGGGGACTGGGGGTCGTGGGT
>JBOHII010000365.1:0-5505 GCA_050725955.1 Pseudolabrys sp.
TTCCGGGCGGCGAGAACCGCTCGCCGGGCATGCTGGCGCTGCGCTCGATTTTGTCGTCGCTCGACATTCCCGAATTGGAGCCGGTGCCGCGCGATCACGTCCTCACCAAGACGTTCTATCTGTTGCGCAGCTTCCCGGGCCGCTTCACCTCGGGCCGGCTCTGGGTGGAGGCGCTGCCAACCGAGCCGGACGATGAGAGCAACCGCCCGGCACGCGCCGGCGATGGCGTGTCGTCGATCCTGATCACCTCTAACGATCTCGCCGGTGCCTGGGCGATGCGGCCCGACGGGCAACCGATGCTGCCGCTGGTGCCTGGTGAGCCGCGCCAGCGCGAACTCGCTTTCCGTGCCGGCGTCAACATCGTGATGTACGCGCTCACCGGCAACTACAAGGCCGACCAGGTGCACATCCCGGCGCTGCTGGAAAGGCTGGGACAATAGGAACGGCATGTTCAACCTTGGCGTCTCATTTGCCCCGCTGATGCCGGCCACCGTGGTGTGGACCTGCTTCGGCCTGGCCGCCCTGATCTCGGTCATGCTGCTGCCGGCGCGCAGCCGCGGCGCACCGGTGCGGGCATTGGCGCTCGGACTAATGGTGCTCGCGCTCGCCAACCCCTCCCTGACGCGCGAAGACCGCGACCCGATTCCCTCAGTCGCCGCCGTCATTGTCGACAAGAGTCCGAGCCAGAATTTCGGCGACCGCAACGCGCAGACCGAGGCCGCGCGCGCAACGCTGGTCGAGCGGCTCAAGCGCATTCCCGGCCTCGAAGTCCGCGTCGCCGAGGCAGGCGAGGCGGATGGCGAGACCGACGGCACACGGCTGTTCTCGGCTTTGTCGGCGACGCTTGCCGACGTGCCGCCCGACCGCGTCGCCGGCGCCATCCTGATTACCGACGGCCGCGTGCACGACGTGCCAGCCGATGCGGCCGCACTCGGCTTTGCCGCGCCGCTGCATGCGCTGATTACCGGCCACAAGGACGAAATCGACCGCCGCGTGGAGCTCACACAGACGCCGCGGTTCGGCATCGTCGGGCAATCGCAGACCATCGGCTTCCGCATCGAGGATCAGGGCGCCAATGTCGGCACCGCGCAAGTCACCGTGCGTCGCGACGGCGAGGTACTGGAAAAACGCGTGGTCACCGTGCACACCGAGGTCAAGGTCAATGTGCCGATCCCGCATGCCGGCGCCAATATCGTGGAGGTCGAGGCGGCGCCGCTCGACGGCGAGCTCACCCAAGTCAACAACCGCGCGGTGATCTCGATCGACGGCGTGCGCGACAAGCTACGCGTGCTGCTGGTATCCGGCGAGCCGCATGCCGGTGAGCGGACTTGGCGCAATCTCCTGAAATCCGACGCTTCGGTCGACCTGGTGCATTTTACCATTCTGCGCCCACCGGAGAAACAGGACGGGACGCCGATCAACGAGCTGTCGCTGATCGCGTTTCCGACGCGCGAACTGTTTCAGCAGAAGATCTCGGAATTCCAGCTTATTATCTTCGACCGCTATGCCCGGCAGTGCGTGCTGCCGATGATCTATTTCGACAACATCGCGAAATATGTGCGCGACGGCGGCGCCGTGCTGATCGCCGCCGGCCCCGATTACGCGAGTCCGACCAGCATTTGGCGCACACCGCTCGACGTGATCCTGCCGGCCGAACCGAGCGGCGACGTCACCGAAGAGCCGTTCCGCGTGACGCTCACGGATGCCGGCAAGCGCCATCCGGTGACGCGGGCGCTGGAAGGCTCCGAGAGTAGTCCACCGCATTGGAGCCAGTGGTTCCGGCTGGTCAACATCAAGCACACCGTCGGCACCAGCGTTTTGCAGGGACCCGACGGCAAGCCGGCTTTGGTGCTGGCACATGAGGGCGAAGGCCGCGTGGCGATGCTTCTGTCCGATCACATTTGGCTATGGGCGCGCGGCTATCAAGGCGGCGGCCCGCATCTCGACCTGCTGCGGCGGCTGTCGCATTGGCTGATGAAACAGCCCGAATTGGAAGAGGAAGCGCTGCGATTGATCGTCAAAGGCCGCGACATCACCGTGCAGCGCCAGACCATGGCCGACACGGTCAACCAGGTGACCCTCACCTCGCCGACCGGCGCCAGTCGCACGCTCGTGCTGCAGCCGGCCGAGCCCGGCGTGTGGCGCGCCAATGTCACCGCCAACGAACTCGGGCTGTGGCGCGCGACCGACGGCAAACTCACCGCGCTCGCCAATGTGGGGCCGGCCAATCCGCGCGAATTCGCGCAAGTGACGTCGACCACCGACGTGCTACGCGCGCTCGCTAACGCGACCGGCGGCGACGCGCGGCGACTGGCCGACGGCAACACCCTCGACGTACCGCGCGTGGTGCCGGTGCGCAGCGCCACGACGTTCAAGGGCGACGATTGGATCGGCCTGAAAATGCGCGACCTGAGCGTCGTGCGCGGCATCGGCGTGCTGCCGATCTTTGCCGGCCTGATCGGGCTGTTGCTGCTGGTCGGTTCGCTGGCGGCGACCTGGGCTCGCGAAGGTCGATAAATCGACCTTCGATGGCGTGCGAAGGTCGATAAATCGACCTTCGATGGCGCGCGAGGGCCGCTAGGCTTTTTCCCAATCCGGCCGGATCATGCCTTTGACGCCATCGAAGGCGCCGGTTTTCAATTCCGCCACCAAAAGCCGCGCCGGATCGACCGGACCCGGCAGCCTCACCTGGCCCTTCGGGATGCGCTTGAAGCCGGACTTTGCGTAGAGCGGCTCATCGCCGACCAACACCAGCAAAGCGTGGCCGGCGGCCTTGGCGTCTTGCAGCGCGCGCGCGATCAGCGCCGAGCCGACACCGCGCGCGCGAAACGGCGGCTCGACCGTGAGCGGCCCCAACAGGAGGGCCGGCGTCTCGCCGATGCAGATCGGCGTCAGCCGCACCGACCCGACCAAGAGCGTGCCGATGCGGGCCGTAAACGACAGCTCGAGTAAATGCCGACGCCCCTCGCGGATGCGGTAGGCGCTGCGCGCATAGCGGCCGGGACCGAACGTGCGCTCGTGCAGTCGGTCGATCGCCAGCGCGTCGTCGGGCGTTTCCGGCAGGATTGTCAGCGCAAGCTCGCTCATTCCCGTGGCGATTAGCATTTAGACCGAGCCCGGTCCATCGCGGGTGGCGTTTTATGTCCGAATTGCCTAAATGAAACTGGTAACGACGGAGGCTTAAGGCATGGGAATGCTGGTTGACGGCGTGTGGCAGGACGACGTTTCGCGCACTAAGGACGGCCACTTCATCCGGCCGGTACCCCGTTTCCGCAACTGGGTGACGCCCGACGGCAACGCCGGCCCGTCCGGCGAAGGCGGCTTTGCCGCACAAGCGGGCCGCTACCACCTCTATGTCGCGCTGTCCTGTCCCTGGGCGCACCGGACCATCATTTTCCGCAAGCTCAAGGGCCTGGAAAACGTGATCTCGATGTCGGCGGTGTCGCCCGATATGCTGAAATACGGCTGGACCTTCAACAAGGACGAAGGCTCGACCGGCGATGCGGTCAACGGCAAAAACAAATTGTCGGAAATTTATCTGCTGGCCGATCCGAAATATTCTGGCCGCGTCAGCGTGCCGGTGCTGTGGGACAAGGAGCGCAAGACGATCGTCAACAACGAATCGCCGGAAATCATCCGCATGATCAATTTGGCGTTCGACGCCTTCACCAATATCCACACCGACTATTATCCGGCGCCGCTGCGCGCGGAGATCGATCGCATCAACGATCTCGTTTATGCCAACATCAACAACGGTGTTTATCGCGCCGGCTTCGCCACCGCACAACCCGCTTACGAAGCGGCGTTTAGAAACGTGTTCGATACGCTCGACGAGATCGAGCAGATGCTCTCGCAACACCGTTATCTCGTCGGCAATACGCTCACCGAGGCCGACTGGCGGCTGTTCTGCACGCTGATCCGTTTCGACGCCGTCTATTATTCGCACTTCAAGTGCAACTGGCGGCACATCTACGAATATCCGAACCTGTCGAACTACGTGCGCGATCTCTATCAGGTGCCGGGCGTGGCGGAGACGGTGAGCCTGCAACAGATCAAGCGGCACTATTGCGGCAGCCAGCGCCAGGTGAACCCCACCGGCATCGTGCCGGTCGGCCCGCAGCTCGATTTCGCCGCGCCGCACGACCGGGGGAGGTTTGGGTAGCTTTCATGTCGGATACCTTGCCCGACCGGCTCTCCACCGACCCGCGCAGCCCTTATTTCAACGAGGCGGCGCTGGCGCGCGATATCGGCATCCGTTTCAAGGACGTCGAGAAGACCAATGTCGAGGAATATTGTGTAAGCGAGGGCTGGATCCGGGTCGCGGCCGGCAACGCCAAGGACCGGTTTGGCAATCCGCTGACTATCAAGCTGGCCGGCAAGGTCGAGCCGTATTTCAAGAACAAGAAGTAAGCATACGGCTTGGGCCGGCGGCTTAGCTCCTCGTCTCGCTCGCCGCCGCACCGCATGTTGTCGCCTTCAGTCCCGATTCAAGTTTCAAACAGCGAATTTTCAATTGAGCAAGCGCCATCGCCCCTATTTTTTATCGGCGCGGGGGCGCCGGCCTACTTTTCCCCGGGAAGAAACCCGAGGGGGTGGAGCGCCAAGCGGCGCACCAGTCTTCCGTCTTGCCGCGCTCCCTTCCGAGAACGCGGGCGCCTCTCGGCGCTCCACTGCGGCGATTTGTGTCCCCGGGACCGTAGCTTCCGGGCGCGGACGGGAGGGTTTCCCCCTCCCCGATCCGGGCGGCTTTCGCCGCCCTTCATCCGCGCCGCGTCCAGCCCACTGAAGGGCAGCCCCACGTAGTTGGAGCGGACGGTTACCCGAGGCCTCCCGGGAGCGGGGTTACTAGACGGGCGCGTTTTTGAGGGTGTGAAAGATGTTTTAATCAATGAAATAGCGGTCTTCTGAGGGCTTCGCCACCACCGCGCGGAATCCACTAGGTATCTTTTTAGGGATTCCGGCCAACTCAGAGAGGCCCCGAACATGACCACGATTGAAGTCCGCGAAGAAACGTTCACGCCAAAGTCAGCGGCAGGACACTACGCGCTCGCACTATTCGCCGCCTACGTCGAAGCCGACGCGCGGCTGCAACGTCATCGGAGCGATTGCATGAAGATGTTGAAAGCTGATCTTCGCTTCGCACTGATCGAAAATTCATTGAAGTTGAAGCTGTGTCTAGCAGAAGCGCGGCTTGTTGATGAAGTCGAAGCGCACGGCGGCAAGATGACCATAGACGACCGGATCGTGACCGTGGGTTGGGCCATGCTCGGCACGGATCGCCGCCGTCGCAAGTGGATTTCGGTCAAATAATAAAGCGCCACTTCTTGCTTAGAAAGCCCGGCCATCGCGCCGGGCTTTTCTTTTATGTGGAAACTCGCAACAGCATCACTTATCATCAAATCCGGCTAGAGGGATTTTCCTATGCCGGTAAATGCCGAAACAATTGCACGTTGCCACGATCTTCTTAAGCGGTTGGCTAGCTCCGGCCGACGAATAACGTATGGT
>JBOHII010000366.1:0-14358 GCA_050725955.1 Pseudolabrys sp.
CTCTGGGGCTCGCTGGTAAAATGGCGGCGCGAGTTCGACGAAAACGTCAACCTGCGTCCGTTGCGGCTGATGCCGGGTGTCCCCTCCCCGCGCGCCGGCCGCAAGCCGGGCGATATCGACTTCTGGGTGGTGCGCGAGAATACCGAGGGCGAATATTCAGACATCGGCGGCAAGATGTTCCCCGGCACCGAGCGCGAGGTGGTGGTGCAGGAGACGGTGATGAGCCGCATCGGCGTCGACCGCGTGTTGAAATTCGCTTTCGAATTGGCGCGCGCTACCCCGAAGAAGCACCTCACCTCCGCGACCAAGTCGAACGGCATCGCCATCACCATGCCCTATTGGGACGAGCGCGTGCGCGAGATGGCCAAGGGCTATCCGGACGTGAAGTGGAATCAGTTCCACATCGACATCCTCACGGCGCGCTTCGTGATGAACCCCGACTGGTTCAATGTGGTGGTCGCCTCCAACCTGTTCGGCGATATCCTGTCCGACCTCGGGCCCGCCTGCACCGGCACCATCGGCATCGCGCCCTCCGGAAACATCAATCCGGAGCGCAAATTCGCCTCCGTGTTCGAACCGGTGCACGGCTCGGCGCCCGACATTTACGGCCAGGGCATCGCCAATCCGATCGGCCAGATCTGGTCGGGCGCGATGATGCTCGAGCATCTCGGCGAACCGGAAGCCGCGAAGGCCATCGTCGGCGCGATCGAGAAGGTGCTGGCCGAGCCGAAACTGCGCACCCGCGACCTGAAAGGTTCGGCGGATACGGTTACCTGCGGCAAGGCGGTTGCCGACGCGCTCGGCTGAACATCGCTGCGCACAAGGGATTTGCATCCGCAGGCTCGCTCGGCCACAAGGCAGCGCCATGCTCGTCATCGACGACCTCACCGTCCGTATCGCCGGCCGCACGCTGTTGGAACACACCTCCGCCAGCATTCCGACCGGCGCCCGCGTCGGCCTGATCGGCCGCAACGGAACCGGCAAGACCACGCTGTTCGGCGTGATCGCCGGCGA
Source organism: Pseudolabrys sp. (assembly GCA_050725955.1). Taxonomy (GTDB): domain Bacteria; phylum Pseudomonadota; class Alphaproteobacteria; order Rhizobiales; family Xanthobacteraceae; genus Pseudolabrys. The sequence goes on from JBOHII010000366.1 coordinate 1,015, forward strand.
CGTTTCGGCGGAAACCGGCGAAGTGCTGATGTCGCCGCGTTGGCGCATCGGACGGCTGGCGCAGGAAGCGCCCGACGGCCCGGACAGCCTCATCGAGGTCGTGCTCAAGGCGCATGGCGAGCGCAGCGCGCTGCTGGCGGAGGCCGAGACCGCGCAGGACCCCCATCGCATCGCCGAGATCCAGACCCGGCTTGCCGATATCGGCGCGCACGCGGCCCCTGCCCGCGCCGCCGCGATCCTGGCGGGCCTGGGATTTTCCACCGCCGACCAGTCGCGCCCGTGTTCCGAATTCTCCGGCGGCTGGCGCATGCGCGTCGCGCTCGCCGCCACCTTGTTTGCCGAGCCCGATCTGCTGCTGCTCGACGAGCCGACCAATTATCTCGATCTCGAAGGCACGCTGTGGCTGCAGGATCACCTCGCCCGCTATCCGCATACTTTGGTCGTCATCAGCCACGACCGCGACCTGCTCGACAGCGCGGTCGGCCATATCTTGTCGCTGGAAGCCCAGAAGCTAACGCTTTACCGCGGCGGCTATTCGGCCTTCGAGCGGCAGCGGCGCGAGCGCCAGCTGCTCGACAGCAAGCTCGCCAAGAAGCAGGAGGCGCAGCGCAAGCATTTGCAGGCCTTCGTCGACCGCTTCCGCGCCAAGGCGACCAAAGCCCGGCAGGCCCAATCGCGGCTGAAAATGCTGGCGCGGCTGGAGCCAATCGCCGCACTTGTTACCGATGAAGTGCGCCCGATCCATTTTCCGGCGCCGCACAAGCTGCTGTCGCCGCCGATCATTGCCACCGACGACGTCGAGGTAGGTTACGATGGGCGCACGGTGCTGTCGGACCTGTCGCTGCGCATCGACAATGACGACCGCATCGCGCTGCTCGGCGCCAACGGCAATGGCAAGTCGACGCTGGTCAAGCTGCTGGCCGGCCGGCTCGCGCCAATGCAGGGCAAAGTCACGCGCGCGGGCAACCTCAAGGTTGGCTATTTCGCCCAGCACCAGCTCGACGAGCTGGAGGCGCAGCGAAGCTCCTACGATCACGTCCGTGATCTGATGCCGGATCAACCCGAAGCCAAAGTGCGCGCCCGCGTCGGCGCCATCGGTTTTTCCGGGCTCGCCGCCAATCATGCGGTGAAGACGCTTTCCGGCGGCGAGAAATCGCGCCTGCTCCTCGGGCTTGCCACCTTCGCCGCGCCGCATCTGATCATCCTCGACGAGCCGACCAATCATCTCGACATCGACAGCCGCGCTGCGCTGATCGAGGCGATCAACGATTTTCCCGGCGCGGTGATCCTCGTCTCGCACGATCGATATTTACTGGAAGCTTGCGCCGACCGGCTCTGGTTGGTCGCCGGCGGCAGGGTCGCACCGTTCGACGGCGATCTCGACGATTACCGGCGCATGGTGCTCGCCGGAGAGAGCCAAGGCATTACGGTCGGCTCGAAATCATCCGCGCGCGCCGATCCGGCCGAGGTACGCCGCGCCGCCGCCGGCAAGCGCACGGAAACCGCGCCGCTGCGCAAGCGCATTTCGCAGGCCGAAGTCGTGATCGCGCAACTGACCCGTCAACTGCACAAGCTCGATGCCACGCTTGCCGACGGCACCTTGTTCGCCAGCGATCCGGCGCGCGCAGCCGAGCTGTCAAAGACCCGCGCGCGGGTGGTCGCTGCGATTGCGAAAGCGGAAGAGGAATGGCTCGCCGCCAGCGCGGCCATCCAAACCGCCTGATCGTCGGCCGGCTCGCCTTACTGCACGAATTCGCGTTCGATCTCGCGCGTGGCGGTTTTCGGCTTCGCCGGCTTTTTCTTGGCCTTGGCTTTTTTGGTTTTCACCGGCTCGGGGGGCGGCGCTGGCGGCGCAGGGGCCGCATCGACAACCTTCAGCCGGCCAGAGTCGAAAGTGTAGATGCCGGGCCATGGGCCGCTGAGATACGTGAGCACGACCTGACGACCGCCATGTTCCCCGGCCCGGATATTCACATTGGTGGCTAGTCCGGCGCGCCGGACCACGTCGCATTCGCTCATGCCGAGCGCCACGCCACCCAACATCGCAGGGCCGCCTTGCTGCGGATTGACGGATGCGTAGGTGGCCGCCGGCATCGGCGCGCGGGCAAGATCGCCGGCGATGGAGCCGACCGGCCGGTCTGGCGGCGGCGGGGCCGGCGGCGCGGCAGCATGCGCCGGTTGCGGGGGCGGCGGCGCCGGGGCGCAGCGTCCGTCGGCGCTGACCAGGTTGTTGGCAGCGACAGGCTTGTTGGGACTGAGCGGGCCGCTCACATCGCCGCTGCTGGCGATCGCCCAATCGGGCTTGTGGAAGACATCCAACGGCTTGGAAAAAAAGCTGCCTTGCCCGGTGTCATCGAACAGATGCAGCGAGCTCTTGCAGCCGGAAACGGCCACGGAAAGGGCGGCCGCCGCCACAACAAGCGCGAACCTGGAAATGGCGCGACAGCGCAAATCGATCTCCCCGGACGGTCTATCCGCTTGTCCCTTAATATGTATTTTGCGTCATCAGCATGGCGGCGACAAGCCAAAGCCAGGCCAAGGGGTTAACCCCGGCGGTTCCCCGCCTATAGGCCTATGGCCGATAGGCCACCGGCCTAGCCGGTCCGTTTCGCCCAGCGCCCCTGCTCGTCCGGCTGCCAATAGGTCGCCTCAAAGCCTTTCGCCTTGGCCTCGCCCCAGGCGCCGCGTGCAGCGGCGACCGCGTCTTCGTCCTCGCCGTCAAACAGCAGAACGATGCGCTGGTAGGCCTCGGCGTCGGCCGGCACCGGCGCACCGTCGATCAGGAAGCGCACGCTGGCCGAATTCGGATTGCCGTCATGGATGGTGAGCAGCACCGGTTGGGCAGTGACGTCGGCCTCACGCCACGTGCCATGCGGCAGGAAGCCGTCGTCGCGGTACGTCCACAAATGCGCGTCGAGCGCCTCGATGCGCTCTTCGGAAGCACCCTGCACGATTACCTTCCAGCCGCGCTCGAGCGATTTCTCCAGCAGCGACGGCAGCACGCCTTCGAGCTTCTGGCCTTGCAGGTGGTAGAAAAGGATTTCAGTCATGGCGTCGCGACCAGATCGTGCCAGCTTCACCGCTCGTAATAATCCGCCACCAGCCGGTCCAGCAGCCGCACGCCCCAGCCGGAGGCCCAACTCTTGTTGATGTCGGTCTGGCGGCTGTCGAAGCCGGTACCGGCGATGTCGAGATGCGCCCACGGCGTCTTGTCGTCGACATGCCGCTTGATGAACTGCGCGGCGGTGATGGCCCCGCCCCAGCGCGAGCCGCCGGTGTTCTTCATGTCGGCGAATTTGGAATCGATCATCTTGTCGTATTCGGGCGCGAGCGGCATGCGCCAGACTTTTTCGCCGGTGGCCTCGCCCGCCTTGGCGAGCCGCTCGGCGAGTTTGTCGTCATTGGCGAACATGCCGGCATACTCCTGGCCCAGCGCGATCACGATCGCGCCGGTGAGCGTCGCCAGATCGATCATGAATTTCGGCTTGAACCGCTTGGCCGCGTACCAGATCACGTCGGCGAGCACGAGGCGACCCTCGGCATCGGTGTTGATGATCTCGATGGTCTGACCGGACATCGAGGTGACGATGTCGCCCGGCCGCTGCGCGTTGCCGTCCGGCATGTTTTCCACCAGACCGATGACGCCGACCGCGTTGACGCGCGCTTTGCGGCCGGCCAGCGCCTGCATCAGGCCGGTGACGCAAGCCGCGCCCGCCATGTCGCCTTTCATGTCTTCCATGCTGGCCGCCGGCTTGATCGAAATGCCGCCGGTGTCGAAGCACACGCCTTTTCCGATGAAGGCGACCGGGGCATCGCCCTTCTTGCCGCCGTTCCAGCGCATGACGACGACGCGGCTTTCGCGCGCGGAGCCTTGCCCGACGCCAAGCAGCGCATTCATGCCGAGCTTCTTGAGTTCGCTGAGGCCGAGGACCTCCACCGCGACGCCGAGTTTCTTCAGCGCGCCGGCGCGGCGGGCGAATTCTTCCGGATAAAGGATATTGGCAGGTTCGTTGACCAGATCGCGCGCCGTGAGTACGCCGTCGCCGATTGCCTGGCGCCGGGCGAAGGCGGCGCGAACGGCCGCGACGTTACCGACCGCGATTGTCACGCTGCGCTTTTCCGGCGCCTTCTCGTCGTCCCTGCGCTTGGTCTTGTAGCGGTCGAAGGCGTAAGCGCGCAGCAGCACCCCCAGCGCGAGGTCGGCGGCCTGTTCGGCCTTCATTGCGCCACCGGGCAACTCGGCGAATATGCTCGCCTCGCTCGCGGCGAGCGGCAGCTTGCCCATGGCGAGCCCGCCAAGCTTGATCGTGTCCTTTTGCCGGAGGCCTGCGGGCTTGCCGGCGCCGATCACCACAAGGCGCGCAACTTCGAGCCCTTCCGGCACGATCAGTTCGAGCACCGAGCCGCTCTTGCCAGCGAAGCGCTCGGCCTTGGCGGCGCGCGCGACCAAGCCGGCGGCCGACCCCAGTGCCTTGGTCGTGGCGCGACCAAATTTGAGCCCGTCGTCGCAGAACACGACCATTATGCCCTTGCCGGGGGTGGCGAAGGGGGCAAACCCAAGCGTCAAGGCATCGGCCATCGGGAGAATTCCTATCTTGAGGTCATGGGCGGGAGGTGCCTTTGTCCCGCCATATGGCCCGCCTCGCCCCCCTCTGCAAAGCCCAAAACCGCTCGATTTCCGGGCTTTTCACCAGATCCGGCCGCCCGCCGGTCGCCGCGGCCGAAGCAAGTCGCCGGCTGCCTTGCCAGAATCGAGCCTTGGGCGCACGCATCGGCTTGGCGGTTTTTACTTTTTGTTGTGTATGTTCAACGGCTTTGCCTTTGGGCAGCCACTTTGTCGGTGGATCAAGGTAAACCCGGCGGGGGTGGGATCTAAACCGGTTTTAGCTTTGCGCCGGAACGGGTGCCGGGCGGGGGCCGGCATATGCCGGAAGTGGGGGACGACGGGGTCGGATGGGGTCCATCAGCCGATATATCTTCCGCACGACCTTGAGTGCCTTCGCGGTCGTGTTGATCAGCCTGACCGCCGTGATCTGGGTCACCCAGGCGCTGCGCGACATCGACCTGATGACCAGTCAGGGCCAGACAATCTTGGTCTTCGTCGGCATCACCGGCCTGATCATTCCGCTGCTCGTCCTGGTGATTGCGCCGATCGCGCTGTTGATCGCCGTCGCGCACGTGCTCAACAAGCTGTCGACCGACTCAGAAATCATCGTGATGAATGCGGCCGGCATGTCGCCGTGGTTCCTGTTCCGCGCCTTCATGGCGGTGGCGCTCGTTGTGTCGATCTTCGTGATGGCGATCAGCGCCTATTTCGCACCCAAGGGACTGCGCATGTTGCGCGACTGGCTCACCGAAGTGCGAGCCAATGTGGTGAGCACCATCGTGCAGCCGGGCCGTTTCACCTCGATTGAAAGCGGGGTCACCATCCATATTCGCGAACGCAACCGCAACGGCCAGCTGCTCGGCATCTTCCTCGACGACCGGCGCAATCCGGAAGAACGCATAACGGTCATGTCGGAGATCGGCGAACTGATCGACAACGACAACGGCACCTTCCTGATCCTGCAAAAAGGCGTCGTGCAACGCCGCGCACCCAACCAGCGCGATCCGGCGATGGTGGTGTTCGACCGCTATGCCTTCGATCTCTCGCAGTTCGCCGGAGGCGCGCTAGCGGTTAAATATTCGATCCGCGAGCGTTATCTCTGGCAGTTGATCTCGCCCGATGCGGGCGACCAGTTCTATATCGAGCAACCGGGCCAGTTCCGCGCCGAATTGCACGACCGGCTGATCGCGCCGCTCTATCCGATCGCCTTCGTGATCATCGCCTTCGCTTTTCTCGGCGCGCCGCGCACCAACCGGCAAAGCCGCACCGTGTCGATGGTCGGCGCCATCGGCGGCGTTGCGTTGCTGCGTCTGACCGGTTTCGTCTCCACCGTGTTCGGCGCCAGCATCCCATGGCTCCTGTTGCTGCAATACGTAGCGATGATCGTGGCCTGCGGCGGGGGTCTCTACGTTATCCGGCGCGGCATGATCTTGGAGCCGCCCGCTGCAATCTCCAATTGGCTCGCCGCGCTTACCGAGCGCATTGGCCAGCGTTTCGCCACTACGTGAGTTGAGCATGCGGACTTTCACCGGCACACTGGCGCGCTATTTCGGCCTGCGTTTTCTCGCCACGACGCTGTTGGTGTTCGCCGGCATTTTCATGCTGGTCACGCTGCTCGACTACATCGAGCTGATGCGCCGTTCGAGCGACATTCCGCATGTGTCCGCGCTGTTGGTGGCGAAGACTTCGTTCTACCGCGTGCCGCAGGTGACCGAGCGGATCATGCCGTTCTGCGTGCTGATCGCCGCCATGTTTTGCTATCTCAATCTGTCGCGGCGACTGGAGCTGGTGGTCGCACGTTCGGCCGGCGTTTCCGCCTGGCAGTTCATCGCGCCGGCAGTGATCGTGGCTTTCCTGCTCGGGATTTTGGCCACCACCGTCTACAATCCGCTGGCCGCCATTCTGCAGGAACGCTCCAAGCGTTTCGAAGCCGAACTGTTTGGGCACAATCCGAGCGCAATGAGCGGCAGCAATTTCTGGACCAGCCAGCGCAGCAGCGACGGCTTGGCGATCATCAACGCCAAAACCAGCCGCGACCAGGGCATCAACCTCAATGGCGTGACCGTGTTTACCTTCGACAATGACGGGCATTTCAAACAGCGCATTGAGGCGCGCGCGGCGATGCTGGAGCCTGGCGTTTGGCGGCTGGAGGATGCCCGCGTCAACCAGTTGGGCGTCCTGCCGGTCGACTATCCGGTGGATCAGCTCAAGACAAGCCTGACGCCTGAACAGGTTCGCGAAAGCTTTGCGACCCCTGAAACCGTGCCGTTTTGGGAGCTTCCGCTGTATATCAAAATTGCTGAACACGCAGGACTTGTTGCCGCAGGCTACAGGCTACAGTTTCAAAAGCTTCTGGCGCGGCCATTCTTGATGGTCGCCATGGTTTTGCTTGCAGCCGCTGTTAGTTTACGGTTCTTCCGCTTCGGCGGGGTGCAAAAGATGGTTTTAAGTGGCGTATCTGCGGGCTTTCTGCTTTACGTTTTGTCGAAAGTGACAGAAGATTTGAGCAAGGCCGACCTGATGCACCCCGTGGCAGCAGCGTGGTTGCCTGTGCTCGCGGGTGGTCTGACGGGGTTTATTGCGTTGTTGTACCAGGAGGACGGGTGATGGCGGGGCCAGCTTGCGCTCGTCCACCAACGCGCCGGCCCCAACGCCGCAGCGTCGCAGCAATCGTTGCCGTCCTCAGCCTTCTGGTCTGCGGCAGCTTGCTTGCGTCCGTCCCGCTGCACGCGCAGCAACTCGAATTTCCCAAGCGACCGCCGCCGCCGCCGAAATCGAAGATTACCATCGCGCGCGAAAAGTCCGGGCAGAAGCAGATGCTCGTGCAGGCACGCGAGATCGATTACGACTACGTCAATCATCGCGTCGCCGCCGTCGGCAGCGTGCAAATCTACTATGGCGGCTCCGTGCTGGAAGCCGACCGCGTGATCTACGACCAGATCAAAAAGCGCCTGCATGCCGAAGGCAATGTTCGGCTGACCGAGGAAAACGGCAACATCACCTACGGCAACATCATGGATCTGTCGGACGACTACCGCGACGGGTTCGTCGATTCGCTGCGGCTGGATTCCCCCGAGCAGACGCGCATGGCGGCCGCCCGCGCCGAGCGCACCGCCGGCAATTTCACGGTCCTGCATAACGGCGTCTACACCGCTTGCGCGCCTTGCCTGGACGACCCGAAAAAGCCGCCGCTATGGCAGGTCAAAGCGGCGCGCATCATTCACGACCAGGGCGAGAAGATGATTTATTTCGAGGATGCCCAACTCGAATTTTTCGGCCAACCGATCGCATGGCTGCCCTATTTCTCTGCGCCCGATCCGACCGTCAAGCGCAAGACCGGCGTCCTGATGCCGTCGATCAATTCGAATTCGAATTACGGCGTCGCACTCGAAGTACCTTACTACTGGGCGCTGGCGCCGGATTACGACTTGACGGTTGCACCTATGGTGACCTCCAAGCAGGGCCTGCTGCTGGAAAGCGAATTCCGTCAACGCCTGATCAACGGCGCCTATTTGGTCCGCGCCGCCGGCATTTATCAGCTCGACAAGGACCAATTTGCGCCGACCTCAAGCGCCGACGCGCCGGGCTATCGCGATTGGCGCGGCAGCTTGGAAAGTTCCGGCCAGTTCGCCCTCACCGACAAATGGGTGTGGGGCTGGGACGCGTTGCTGATGTCCGACAAGACGTTCCTGCAGGATTACAACCCGCAACTATCGCACTATCGGACTATCGATCCGTTACAAAACAATTCCACCGAAGGCGTCTCGCAGATCTATCTCACCGGCAAAGGCAATCGTAGCTATTTCGATGCTCGCTCGATCTACTACATGGGCTTTTCGACCGCCGACGTACAAAGCCAGATTCCTGTCATCCATCCGGTGATCGACTATAACTACACGTTCGATCACCCAGTGCTTGGCGGCGAGGTCGGCTACAGCATGAACTTCACCAGCCTGACGCGCGACCAGGCCAATTTCGATGCCATCACCCAAACCGCACTCAATAACGGCACCTGCGCACAGACCGCCGATCCCGCGATCAAAACTTCGGCCAACTGCCTGTTGCGCGGCATCCCCGGAACCTACAACCGCTTTTCAGCGGAGGCCCACTGGCAGCGCAGATTCACCGACTCGCTCGGTCAGGAGTTCACGCCGTTCATGTCGCTGCGCGCCGATGCTGCCTCCATGGAAATCAATGGCGATCCGGGCGTGTCCAATTTCATCAATACCGGCGACAGCAACCTGGTGCGCGGCATGCCGACGATCGGCCTGAAATACCGCTATCCGTTCATCAGCGTGGAATCCTGGGGCACGCAAACCATCGTGCCGACGGCGCAACTGATTGCGCGGCCGAACGAACAGCAGGTCGGCAAATGGCCGAACGAGGACGCGCAGGCTTTGATTTTCGACGACAGCGACCTGTTCCGCGTCGACAAATTCTCCGGCTGGGATCGCGTCGAGGGCGGCGGGCGCGCCAATTACGGGGTGCAATACACGGCGCAGTTCAATCAGGGCGGCTCAGTCGACGCGTTGTTCGGGCAATCCTACGCCCTGTTCGGGCAAAACTCCTTTGCGATCGGTGGCGTCAGCAACACCGGCCTCGATAGCGGCCTCGATACCACCCGCTCGGATTATGTGGCCCGCGTCTCCTACCAGCCCAACAAAACTTACTCGTTCACCAGCCGCTTCCGCTTCGACAACGACACCTTCGCTGTGCGCCGGACGGAACTTGAGGCTGCGGCAAAGTTCGACCGATGGAATTTCAGCCTGCTTTACGGCGATTATGCCGCCCAGCCTGAGCTCGGCTTCCTCGACCGCCGCCAGGGAGTGCTTGGGACCGGGTCGCTCAAGCTCGATGCCAATTGGGTGCTGCTCGGCGGCGCACGCTATGACTTTTATGCCAATAGTTTCGACCAGACCCGCTTCGGTGTCGGCTATGTCGACGATTGCCTCATCTTAGCCCTGAATTACATTAGTAGTTACAATTATGGAAGCGGAACCCCGGTTCGCAATCACGCGGTCATGCTGCAACTGACCCTGCGCACGCTCGGTGGCGCCGCGGTGAGCCAAGGGGTCAGCGGCATCGGCGGAATGTGATGCGCGCCAGGGGCGACGCGGCCGGCCGCAGCCCACCCCCGATGCAATGGATTTCGCAACGCCGAGGATTAACGTGAAACTTCGCTCCCTCCACCGATGGATAGCAAGCGCCGCATTCGCCGCGGCCATAGCCTTGCCGACGACCGGCTTTGCCCAGGTTGTGGTTGTCGCCAACGGCTCGCCGATCACCGCCTATGACATCGACCAGCGCACGAAACTGATCGAGCTATCGACGCACAAGACGCCGCCGCGCGACGAGGTGATCAAAGACCTGATCGACGATCGCATCAAGATCGCCAAGGCCAAGACCTATAACTTGAATGTGCCCGACACTGATGTTGACGCCGCGTACAACAATCTGGCCAAGACCCAGCACATCACGCCGCAACAGTTCGCCCAATTCCTCGACCGCGCCGGAATTTCTCCGAACACGGTCAAAGCGCGCATCCTTGCCGAGATTACCTGGTCGCAGTTGGTGCGCGGCAAGTTCAGCGCTTCCCTCGAAATTGGCGATTCCGACATCGCCCAAGTACTGCGCGGCCACAACGGAGCGTCGGCCGACACGGTGGGCTACGTCTACACGCTCTATCCGGTCATGATCGTGGTCCCGCCGGGCTCGAGCGCGCCGGTCATTGAAGCCAAGCGCAGCGAAGCGGAAAATCTGCGCGCCCGCTTCGTGACATGCCGGGAGGGCCTGACTTTTTCGCGCGCGCTGCGCGACGTCGCGGTGCGCGAGCCGATCCTGAAAAACTCCGCAGACCTCGCGCCGGCGTTGCGTGAAATGCTCGACAAAATACCTATCGGCCACCTGACCACGCCGGACGTGACGCCGCAGGGCCTGCAAATGTTCGCCCTGTGCGACAAAAAGGTGAGTAAGACCGACTCGCCGATCAAGCGCGAGATACGCCAGCAGATTTACTCGCAAAGATTCGATGCCGAGTCCAAGAAGTTCCTCGACGAAATTCGCAAACAGGCAATGATCGAATACAAATGAGCGCGCGCGCCCGGCTTCCACTGGCCTTGACCCTCGGCGAGCCGGCGGGCATCGGCCCAGATTTGACGCTCGCCGTCTGGCGGCGCCGGGTCGAGCTCGATGTACCGCCTTTCTATATCATCGGCGACTTGGATTTTCTGCGAAGGCGCGCCGGCATTCTAGGTTTCGATTTGCCGTTGACGGCGGTCACCACGGCGCAGGCGGGCGCCGCCTTCGAGCGCACGCTGCCGGTTGTTCCGCTCGGCCTGCCGGTCACGGCAGCGCCCGGCAAGCCCGATGCCAGCAGCGCGCCCGCGGCGATCGCCTCGATCCGCCGCGCGGTCGCCGATGTCCTTGCCGGCCATGCTGCCGCGGTGGTCACCAACCCGGTCGCCAAGAACGTGCTCTATCGTTCGGGCTTTGCCGAGCCAGGCCATACCGAATTCCTCGCGACGCTTGCAGCGGAGGCGACCGGCAAGCCGGCAAGACCGGTGATGATGTTGTGGTCGCCGGAACTCGCGGTCGTGCCGGTGACCATCCATCTGCCGCTGCGCGAGGTGGTGTCGCGGTTGACCGCCGATCTCGTGCTGGAAACCGGGCGCATCGTGGCGCGCGACCTGACGGCGCGATTTGGCATCGCGCGCCCGCGCCTAGCGGTGGCGGGACTCAACCCGCATGCCGGCGAAGACGGTGCGATGGGTGAGGAAGACGCGAACATTGTGGCGCCGGCGGTTGCGCGGCTGCGCGCGGAGGGCATCGACGCCGTCGGCCCGTTGCCCGCCGACACCCTTTTCCACGCGCGGGCACGCACGACCTACGATGTCGCCCTCTGCATGTATCACGACCAGGCGCTGATCCCGATCAAGACGCTGGCCTTCGACCACGCCGTGAATGTAACGCTCGGCCTGCCGTTCGTGCGCACTTCGCCCGATCACGGCACCGCCTTCGATATCGCCGGCAGCGATAAAGCCGATCCGTCGAGCCTGATGGCGGCGCTGGCGCTAGCCGCACGGCTCGCAGCTCATACGCCCGCGCTCGCGCCGGCCAAATAGCGCATGATTCCAAAAAGGGGGAACCGGCTTTCGGATAAAATCATGCGCAAACCAAAATGACCCAGATCGACGACCTGCCGCCGCTGCGCGATGTGATCCGCCGGCACGGCTTGTCCGCCAAGAAATCGCTCGGTCAGAATTTCCTGCTCGATCTCAATCTGACGGCGCGCATCGCCCGCGCCGGCGGTCCGCTTACGGGCGCGGACGTTGTCGAAATCGGTCCCGGGCCGGGCGGGCTGACGCGCGCATTGCTGAGCGAAGGCGCCGGCCGCGTGATTGCCGTCGAGCGCGACGCGCGTGCGCATGCAGCGCTTGAAGAGATCGTGGCACGCTATCCGGGCCGGCTGGAGATCGTCGCCGGCGATGCGCTCGCCGTCGACATCCGCGCGCATCTTGGCGGCAAGCGAGCGCGCATCGTCGCCAACCTGCCCTACAACATCGCCACCGCTCTGCTGATCGGCTGGCTCACCGCCGAGCCGTGGCCGCCCTGGTATGACTTGGCGGCGCTGATGTTCCAGCGCGAGGTCGCGCGGCGCATTGTCGCGACGCCCGGCAGCAAGAGCTACGGCCGGCTGGCGGTGCTGGCGAATTGGCGTTGCGAAACAAAGATTATGTTCGACGTGGCGCCGAGCGCCTTTGTGCCACAGCCCAAAGTGACGTCGTCGGTGGTGCGGCTGATCCCGCGTGCGAAACCGCTTCTCTGCGATGCGGCCGTCCTGCAGAAGGTGACCGAGGCGGCGTTCGGGCAGCGCCGCAAGATGCTGCGCCAAAGTCTCAAATCGCTCGGTGTCGACGTGGGCGAGCTGCTCGCGGCGGCCGGAATCGAACCGACCGCGCGGGCGGAGGAAATTCCGGTCGAGGGCTTTGTGAAGTTGGCCAATATTTTTGCTGGGCAGACGAAGGTCGGCGTGTAAAGTCCGCTGATGCAGATGCGCCGCCAATCGCTGACCGCCTACGGCGCTCCTCTGTGCGAAACCGTGGCCGAGGCGCCGCAGCCCAAAGGCTGTGCGGTGCTGGTGCGCGTGGCCCGTTGCGGCGTCTGCCATTCCGACCTGCACATGCAGGACGGCTATTTCCTGCTTGGCGACGGCAAGCAGCTCGATGTGCGGGCCGGCCGCATGTTGCCGTTCACCCTCGGTCACGAGATAGCCGGCGTTGTGGACAGCGCCGGGCCCGACGCCAAAATCGCGGTCGGCGCGCGGGTCGCGGTCTATCCCTGGATCGGCTGCGGGCAATGTGCTGCCTGCCAAGTGGGCGACGAGAACATCTGCGTTTCACCGCGCCATCTCGGCATTACGGTCGACGGCGGCTTCGCCACGCATGTCCTGGTGCCGCATGAGCGTTATCTGATCGACTATCTGCCGCTGCCGGCATCTTACGCCGGCGCGCTGATGTGCTCGGGGCTGACCGCCTATGCCGCGCTCAAGCGGCTGGCAGATCGCGCTGGGCGCGCGCCACTGTTGCTGGTTGGCATGGGCGGCGTCGGATTGATGGGCTTGGCGCTGACGCGCGCCATGTTCGGCACGGCGCCCTATGTCGCGGATATCGATCCTCGCAAACGCGAGGCCGCGCTCGCCGCCGGCGCGGCGCTTGCTTTCGATCCGGCCGATGCGGGTG